>DATIQP010000045.1:0-5761 GCA_035470765.1 Polyangiaceae bacterium
CCCCTCGTCGTCGCCAACGAGGGCAAGGCCGTGATGGGCGTGCGCCCCGAGGCCGCCGACGCCGTCGTCGCGTGGCTTCGCGAGCATCCGCTCGGGCGATCCGCGGCGATCGTGGGCACCGCTACCAGCGAGCGGCCCGGCTCGCTCATCCTCGACACCGGCTTCGGGCGGCGGCTGGTCTCCGAGCTCGAGGGGGAACCTCTTCCCCGGATTTGCTGAAGGGAGGGTCGCCGTGGAACACCACATTCGAGTCGAGCGCGCGGGTCTGGACGCCGAGGTTGCGACGTTGACCCTCGACCGCCGCGAGCGCTTCAACTCGCTCGACGTCCGCACCGCGCGCGACCTCCGGAAGGCCGCGCTCCAGCTCGCGCGCGACCCGGGCGTTCGCGCCGTCGTGATCCGCGGCGTGCACGGCGTCTTCTGCAGCGGCGTCGACCTCAAGTACGTCCGTGCGGGAGGCGATCCGAAGGACCTCGGCTACCTCAGCCCGGAGAAGCGCGACGCGCCGACCGGCCACGGCGCGGTCTTCCGCCAGATCCTGGAGTACCTGCACAGCACGATCTCGGAGATCCGGCGAGCGGCCAAGCCGTTCATCGCCGCGGTCGACGGCGCCGCCGCGGCGGGCGGCCTCGGGCTCGCTCTCGCGTGCGACCTCGTCATCGCGTCGGAGCGCTCGACGTTCGAGTACGCGTACTTCAAGACGGGCCTCTGCGGCGCCGAGAGCTCGACGTTCTTCTTGCCGAAGCTCGTGGGCTTGCAGCGCGCGTCGGCGCTCGCCCTGCTCAACCCGCGACTCGGCGCCCGCGAGGCGATGGAGCTCGGCCTCGTCAGCGCGGTCCACCCGAACGACGCCTTCGACGCCGAGACCCTTGCGCTCGCCGGCCGCCTCGCGAGCGGGCCCACCGCCGCCATGGCCGCCGCCAAGCGGCTCATGAACGAAGCCGCGGGCGTCGACCGGCTGGATCATCACCTCGATCGCGAGCTCGACGAGCTCGGGCGCGTGGCCGACGGGCCCGACTTCACCGAGGGCCTCTCGTCCTTCTTCGAGAAATCCACGCCCAGGTTCAGAGGGCATTGAGCAGGAGCTCGCATGAATCGGTCGAGTCTTGGCAATGAGCAGTCGTCGGCGTGCGGCAACGAGACTTCGCGGCCGAGCCGCCGCACGCCCGCGTCAGTACGACTGGGAGGCATGACGCCTCGCGTTCCATGCGTACCAACGCGGCACGTGCCGGTCCCGCCGGGGGTTTCTCGCTGCCGCTTGTCGTCAACCACGGTGGCACGAGGCCACCGAGTCACGCGGTTTGGGAAGTAGATGCACGAGTATTCCATAGTCCAGGCGCTCCTCGAGCGCGTCGAACAGGAGGCCGCGGCGCGCGGAGCCAGGCGCGTCGTCCGCTTGTGGGTTCGGCTCGGCGAGCTCTCGGGCGTGGAGCCGGAGCTGCTCGCCACGGCGTACGAGACTTTTCGGGAGCGCACCCTCTGCGAAGCGGCGCCGATGGAGCTCGATCGCGTCGCCGCGGCGTGGGCGTGCCGGCGGTGCGCGCGCCCGCTCGCCGGAGCGCGGCGGTGCCCCGAGTGCGACGCGCCGGCGACGCTCGTCGCCGGCGACGAGATCGTGCTGAGCCGAATCGAGATGGAGGTCCCCGATGTGTGACACGTGCGGTTGTGGCGACACGAAGATCATCCCGGTCGAGGTCCACGACCGCATCCTCGCGGACAACGATCGCCAGGCCCGACACAACCGCGAGCACCTCGAGGCGGACGGCGTGCTCGCGATCAACCTGATGGGCTCGCCGGGGGCAGGGAAGACGGCGCTCCTCGAGGCCACCGCGCGCGCGCTCGGCGGCAAGCGCAAGCTCGGAGCCATCAGCGGCGACCTCGCCACCGATCGCGACGCGGAGCGCCTGCGCGCCGCAGGCGTTCCATCGATCGGCATCACGACCGGCTCGGCCTGCCACCTCGACGCCGCGATGGTGCACCACGCGCTCCACGACCCGCCCTGGCGGAGCATCGACTGCCTCTTCATCGAGAACGTCGGCAACCTCGTCTGCCCGGCGATCTACGACCTCGGCCAGCGCGCCAACGTCGTCGCGCTCTCGGTGACGGAGGGGGTCGACAAGCCGCTCAAGTACCCCGTCATGTTCCAGCGCGCCGACTTGGTCGTCCTCACCAAGGTCGACCTGCTGCCGTTCCTGGAGGACGTCTCCGTCGCCGCGATCGCCGACGCGCTCGCGTGCGTGATGCCGGAGCCGCGGATGATCGCGGCCTCGGCGCGCACGGGGATCGGCATCGACGCGTGGGCCGGGTGGCTCGAGGAGCAGCGCCACCCGCGCTCCGCTCGGTCTCGCGACGTGTACGCTCGGTGATCGGCGTCTCCGCATCGCCTGCGGGGTCCGGCGCACGGCCTGCGCCGCGCGGAACGGGGCGGGGCGCAAATGAGCGGCTCCAGCGTGGTGTGCTTCTTGCGAAACCCGGCCACGAAGTGCGCAAGGAGTGCATCGCCATCCTATGGCTCGCCGCCCTGGCGGGCTGCCGTTCCTCGTCCTCGTCCAGCGTCGCAGACGCCGCGGCGAGCGCCAGCCGGCCCAAGATCGTGCGTCCTCGCGTGGCCGCGTCCGACGAGACGCCGCTGGATCTCGCGCAGTCGAAGCTCGCCCTCACGATCGTCAAGGATCACGTCACCCCGGTCGCCGCGACGCTGGCCTTCCGCGACGGCGCCGTCTCGCTCGACGGCGCCTCGCCCACCGCGCGGCTCTCGGTGGACCTCGACAGCTTCTCCTCGGACATCGCCATCCGCAACGAGCGGGTGCGCAACATCTTCTTCGAGACGAGCGCCATCGGCTGGGAGACCGCAGAGCTCGTCTTCTCTTTGACCAAGGAGCTCGTCGATCGGCTCCGGAGGGACAAGAAGCTCACCGGCGTTCCGCTCGAGGGCGCCCTCAAGGTCCACGGCCACTCGTCGAAGCTCCCCGTCACGGTCGACGCCGGCTACGGCGACACCGGCAGGATCTGGGTCAAGAGCTCCACTCCGGTGCAGGTGAAGGTCTCCGACCTCGATCTCACGGACAACCTCCACCGACTGAACGCGATTTGCATGCACGACAGCATCGACGACGTCGTCAAAGTGGACGTTTCGATCGTTTTTTCGTCATCGGCGGTTCATTAGACACGGAGCTGGAGCCATGGATTCCACACGACCGAGGGGGGGACTCTGGCGCAATTGGGTGAGCTACGTCGGTGGCTTGCTCGCGGCCGTGGGGCTGGTGCTGATGGCCCTCGGCCTCTTGATGCAGTTCAGCGTCAAGCAGCCCGGCCCGTACTTCGGCATCTTCACGTTCCTTCTGTTTCCGAGCCTCATCCTCGGCGGGATCGTCGTCTTCTTCCTCGGCATGCTGCTCGAGTCGCGCCGGCGCCGGCGCACGGGCAAGGCCGAAGCACGCCCCTACCCGGCGCTGGACCTCAACGATCCCAGGCAGCGCGCCAAGTTTCGCATCTTGGCCATCGCCGGGATGGTCCTGTTCATCGCGCTGACGTTCTCCGGCTACAACGGCTTCTTGCTGACCGAGTCCGTCGGCTTCTGCGGCAACACCTGCCACAAGCAGATGGGGCCCGAGATGACGGCGTACGAGCACTCGCCGCACGCCAAGGTGCCGTGCGTGGACTGCCACGTCGGCGGCGGTGCCGGTCACTACGTGCAGTCGAAGATGAACGGCGTGAGGCAGCTCGCCGACGTCGCGTTCGGCACCTACGACCGGCCCATCCCGACGCCGGTCAAGGGCCTGCGCCCGGCGCGCGAGACGTGCGAAGAGTGCCACTGGTCGGAGAAGAACTGGGGCTCGCAGCTCTACCAGCGCCCGCACTTCCGCTACGACGAGAAGAGCACCCCGGAGCAGATCACGATGCTCGTCAAGACGGGCGGCGGCAAGGGCGCGTACGGCGCCGGCATCCACTGGCACATGGCCGTCGAGAACGAGGTGACGTTCGTCGCCACCGACGACCACCTGCAGGACATCCCCTGGGTGCGCGTCAAGCGCACCGACGGCTCGACGACCGAGTACGCGCGGACCGAGAAGCCCGTCGACGCGGCGACCCTCGCCACGCTCAAGAAGCACACGATGGACTGCATGGACTGCCACAACCGCCCCGCGCACGACTTCGACACCCCGGACATCGCCGTCGACCGGGCGCTCGCCGCGGGCGTCATCTCGGCGACGCTGCCGTGGGTGAAGTCGGTGTCCGTCGAGGCGCTCTCGAAGGAGTACGCGGGCCGCGACGCCGCGCACGACGCCATCAAGAACGCCGTCACGAGCTTCTACGCCGAGAAGTACCCCGACGTGTCGGCCGCGCGCGGCGCCGACATCGACAAGCTCGCGACCGGCGTCATCGACATCTACGACCGCAACGTCTTCCCCGAGATGAACGTCAGCTTCAAGACGTACCCGTCCAACATCGGCCACCGCAACTCAGCCGGCTGCTTCCGCTGCCACGACGGCAAGCACGTCTCGCCCGACGGCAAGCTCCTGGTCTCGGAGTGCAAGGCGTGCCACACCATGCCGCAGCGCGGGCCGCAGTCGGGGATGGGCGAGGCGATGGCGACCAACGATCAGGACTGGCACCCGTGGCAGCCGTCGCAGAAGCACATCGACGTGGCCAAGCACAAGGAGATCCAGTGCTACGAGTGCCACCTCAACGGCCGCAAGCCGAAGACCGAGTGCAACGAGTGCCACAGCCACTGAAGTGCCGTCCACGAATGTCGTCGTGGTCCGCTACTTCTTGCGCTTGCGCTTCGCCTGGGCCGAGAGGCTCGCCATCTTGCCCGAGGCGATGAGATCGCGCAGCGACTTCTCCATCGCCCTGGCGAAGAGGATGCGCACCGCCTCGGTGCCCGCGCCGCGCAGCGTCTCGAACAGCTTGCCCGAGTCGCTGACGTCGAGGCCGCCGTCCTTCACGCGCCCGGTGAACAGGTCGATCAGATCGCCGACCGCGCGCCCGAGGTGCTTGCGCAGCACGGCCGAGGCCTCGCTCGCCGTCTCGAGGTCGACGCCCGCCGCCTCGAGCTTCATCGCCATCGTGAGCAGCGCCGGGCTCGCGACGAGGTAGACCTCCCCGCGGCGCTCGACCAGCTTGGCCCGCACGAGATCCGCGAGAAGGCCGGGCCGCCGCGAGCCGGCGAGATCGTACAGCTCCGCCTCGGTCAGGGTGCGCGGTTGATCGCTCGCCCACGGCGTCTGCATCTCGGCCTCGACACCGAGCCACTCGGCGAGGTCCAGCTCGCCTCGCTCGATGCGCTTCACCAGATCTCCGATGGCGTCGATGCGCAGGCCCCGGTCGTGGAGCTTCGCGATGAGCTCGAGCCGTTCGACGTGCGCGTCGCCGTAGTACGCGACGCGACCGCGGATCTCCGGGGCCTGGAGCGCGCCCTTCGACTGATAGAAGCGAATCGTGCGGCTCGGCACGCGAGTCTTCGCGGCGAGCTCGTCGATGGTGTAGCCGGTGACCGGCGGGACGTCGGCGTCGGTGAGGGGCATCGGTAGGGTGGTCATGCGGTCACCGGGGCGGGGTCGGGCCACGCGAGCCGGAAGATCGTCCGGAACGTGGTGCCCAGCTGACGCGCGAACGAACCCGTGTTGTACGGTATGCCGTAGCGCGCGCACAGAGCCTTCACCCGCGGGGCCGCCTCGGCGTAGCGGCAGCTCGGCAGGTCGGGGAACAGGTGGTGCTCGATCTGGTGGCTCAGGTTCCCGCTCATGACGTGGAAGAG
>DATIQP010000046.1:0-5963 GCA_035470765.1 Polyangiaceae bacterium
GCTGCCACGGCGATCACGGCAGCCACGGCACGTACATCGGCATCGGGAGCCCGCCGCTGCTCAAGAGCGCGAGCAACGGCTTCTTGCGCTACGCCATCCACCGCGGCCGCCCGGGCACGGCGATGCCCGCGTTCGAGGGCACGCTCGACGACGGCGCGATCGAGGACGTCCTCGCGCTTCTCCGCACCTGGGAGAAGGAAGCTCCGCCGGTGGCTCGCGCGCCCCCCGCACGCACGCCTCCCATCCCGCTCGGCCCCGTGCCGCTGAACCCGAAGGGCCCCGAGCCGGCCGGCTTCAAGCCGCAGCCCGGGACGACGCCGGCCGACCAGATCAAGGAGCAGCTCGATCGCAACGCGAAGATGGCGATCCTCGACGCGCGCGCGCCCAGCGACTACGCGAACGAGCACATCGCGGGCGCGGTGAGCGTGCCATTCTACGAGCCGGACCCGTACTTCGATCAGCTGCCGAAGGACGCGTGGCTGGTCTGCTACTGCTCGTGCCCGCACGCGGAGTCAGGGCAGCTCGCCTCCAAGCTCGTCGCGCACGGCTTCAAGAAGGTGACCGTGCTCGACGAGGGGCTCGGCGTGTGGGGCCGCAAGGGCTACCCGACCCGGACCGGCTTGGATCCCTGAGGAAGGAGAAAAGAGGAGGGTGGCCCCTCCCCGCGTGTGCTCGGCGGCGTGCTCGCGCTGCCCCGCCGTGCTCGTGAGACGCTCGCAGCGCTTGCGCGCGCCGCCTGCGCGCACGCGCCCTCCCCACGGCGCCGGCACCAGGACGACCGCCTCCACCCTCGCCGTCGCCGGGGAGGGTGGTCAACCGCGTGACGCAGCGACCGACTCCGTCTCCGATTCTGACTCCGTCTGCGTCTCCGTCTCCGTCTCGGCTACGATTTGCTCCAGCCATGCCCCTTTCACGGCGAGTCTTCCTCATGGGCGGCGTGGCGCTCGCGCAAGCCTGCGCTCGCGCTCGCAACTCTCCGCGAGCCCCTTCGGCGAATCCGTTCGCCGAGCTCGAGTCGCGGCTCGGTGGGCGTGTCGGCGTCGCAGCTCTCGATACGCGGACCGGCGCTCGCCTGTCGCATCGCGCCGACGAGCGCTTCGCGATGTGCTCGACGTTTAAGTGGCTCCTCGTCGCAGCGGTCCTCTCCCGCGTCGACCACGGCGAGCTGCCGCTCGATCGGCAGGTGACCTACTCTTCCGCGGACTTGCTCGAATACTCGGAGATCACCGCAGCGCACGTGTCGGACGGGCACATGCGCCTTGCCGATCTCTGCGCCGCCGCGATCGAACAAAGCGACAACACGGCCGCCAACCTCTTGCTTGACCTGATTGGAGGTCCCGCCGGCGTGTCGTCCTACCTGCGGGCGATGGGTGACTCGGTCACCAGGTTGGATCGCAAGGAACCGAGCCTCAACGAGAACCTGCCGGGCGACGAGCGCGACACGACGACCCCCGCCGCAATGGTCTCGACCATGAGCGGGCTCCTCGTTGGCGACGCGCTCCGTTCCGAATCGCGCTGGCGATTGCTCGAGTCCATGAAACGATGCAGGACTGGGACGAAGCGGCTGCGGGCCGGCCTGCCAGCAGGCTGGATCACTGGCGACAAGACGGGGACCGGCGAGCGCGGTGCCGCGAACGACGTGGCGATCGTCTGGGCACCCGGGGAGCGGCCGCCGATCTTGATCGCCGCGTACCTGAGTGATTCCACGGCAAAGCTGGAAACGCTGAGCGCGGCTCATGCGAGCATCGGCCGCATCGTCGTTGCGGCCTTCACGTGAGCCGCAAGGGCAGGTCCCTCAGCCTAGTGCCAGTCGCGGCGAAGATGGCGTTCGCGATGGCGGCCGACGTCGGCACCGAGCCCGGCTCCCCCATCCCTGTCGTGGGGACCCCGGCCTCGGACGTGAAGACTACGTCGATCGATCGCGGCGCGTCGTCGAAGGTGGCGATGGGGTAGTCGCGCCACGTGCTCGTGGTGACGCGCCCGCCGTCGTGCGCGAGCCGCTCGAGGAGCGCGTAGCTCGCGGCTTGCTGCACGCCGCCCTCGATCTGGTTGCGCGCGCCGTCCGGGTGGACGAGCCGCCCCGCGTCGACCGCACACCACACCTGCTCGAGCGTGATGCGACCGCCCTGAGCGACCGACACCTCCGCCACCTCGGCGACGTAGGTGCCGTGGTAGATGGTGCACGCCACGCCCACGCCGGAGCCGGCGGCCCTCGGTCGCCCCCATTCGCTGCGGGCCCGCACCGTCTCGAGGACGCGGACGAGACGCGGATCGCGCGTGTGCACGAGGCGGAACGAGATGGGGTCGCTCCCCGTCGCGTGGGCGAGCTCGTCGACGAACGATTCGATCGCGAAGACGTTGGGGGACGCGGCAAGCGAACGAAACGCCCCCGTGCGGACGGCGCCCGGCACGACGTGGAGCGCGATGTCCGCGGCGCCGACGTCGTAGGGCGGGATGGCGTTGCGGCCCGAGGTGATGGCCATCACCTGCGGCGGACCGCCCGTGCCGTAGGTGTGTGGGTTGGTGGTCTCGTCGTAGCGCCAGCCGAGGATGGCGCCGCCGGAGTCGAGCGCCGCGCTCACGCGCGCGTGGAGCTCCGGCCGGCACGGGCTGAAGCGAAATTCGTCCTCGCGCGTCCACTGCACCCGCACGGGCCCGCGCACCAGGCGCGACAGGCGGACAGCGTCCAGCGCCACGTCGTGCATGTTGCCGCGCCCGTAGACGCCGCTCATCGCCTGCGGGTGGACGTGGACGCGCTCGGGCGCGAGGCCGAGCGTCTCGGCGATCGCGTCGCGCAACCCGAACGGGCGCTGCGTCGAGACGTAGACGTCCACCTCGCCCTCGCGCACGTCGGCCACCGCGGCGCTCGGGCCGATGGAGGCGTGGGCGATGTGAGGGACGTGGTAGACGGCTGCGATCTGGCGCGCGGCCCCGGTGAACGCGCGCTCGACGCCCTCGTCGCGACGAAGGACGAAGTCGGCCGGCATCGTGCTCGGGCCGCTCGCGGCCGTCCACCGTACGACCAGCGCCCGCGCCGCCGCGACCGCCTGCGACTCGCGTTCCGCGACGACACCGGCGAAATCGCCGTCGTGGGCGACCAGCACCACACCGGGCATCGCCCGGGCCGCACGCTCGTCGACCGAGCGCACGCGTTCGCCCATCGCGGGCGGATGGAGCACGTACCCGTGCAACATCCCCGGCGGCTTCACGTCGGCGGCGTAGCGCGCGCGCCCCGTGACGATGTCGCGCGCCTCGATGCGCGACGGCGCGCTCTCGTGCGGCTCGGGCGCGTGCGGCTCGGGTGATGCTTCGGCGAGCACCCCCGCGAGCGGGGCCCGCAGGACGAGCTCCGCGTAGCTCACCGAGCGGCCGTCGCGCGCCACCACGCGTCCGTTGCCGGTGGAGAGCTCGCTCGCCGGGACGCCGAGCGTCTCGCTCGCCCGCTGCACGAGCAGCTCGCGCGCGCGAGCCGCGGCCGTCCGGAGCGTCGCTCCGTCGAAGGCGACCGACATGCTCCCGAACGTGCCCATGTCCCACGGCACGTGGTCTGTCTCCCCGAGCACGACGCGCACGCGCGCGGCGGGCACATCGAGCTCCTCGGCGACGATGCGTGCGAACGCGGTGCGAATGCCCTGCCCGAGCTCGACCTTTCCCGAGTAGGCGACGACGGTGCCGTCGGGCTCGACGGCGATGCGCTCCTCGAGCTTCGCCGGCGGACGGGCGGGCCAGCTCGTCATCGGCCCGCCCTCTGCACCGCGCGGACGACACGCGAGTAGACACCGCACCTGCAGAGATGGGGCCTGAGCGCCTCGCGGACCTCACGCTCGGATGGCGACGGATTGCGAGCGAGGAGCGCGACGGCGGAGACGATCATCCCGCTGGTGCAGTAGCCGCACTGCATCGCGTCCTCCTCCACGAAGGCGCGCTGAACGGGGTGGAGCTCGCCGTCCTTCGCGAGGCCCTCCACGGTCACGATGTCTTTTCCGGCGGCGTCCTCGACGCTCGTCGTGCACGAGGCCGCCGGCGCCCCATCCAAGAGGACGAAGCACGCACCGCATGCGCCGTGACCGCAACCATAGCGTGTCCCCGTCAGCCCGAGATCATCGCGCAGCGCCTCGAGAAGCGTCGTCTCGGGAGGGAGGTCCAGCTCGCACGATCGGCCATTGACGCGGAGGCGCACCCGCATGGGGCTGGCGCGTGCAAGAGCAAGGCCCGAACGCGTGGCCGGCACGGCCCGTGCTGCAAGCATGGGAGGCCCGTCATGGAAAACACCGACATCGCACGGGTGTTCGACGAGGTGGCCGACCTCCTGGAGATCCTCGAGGAAAACCCGTTCCGCGTACGCGCGTACCGCAACGCCGCCCGCACGCTCGAGACGGTCGGCGTGTCGATCGCCCAGATGGCCAAGACCGCGCCGGCCGAGCTCACCGAGCTACCCGGCATCGGCGAGGACCTCGCCGGCAAGATCGTCGAGATCGTCGACACCGGCTCGCTCCCGCTGTTCAAGGAGCTCGCCGCGCGCGTGCCGACCGGCCTCATCGACATGATGCGGGTGACCAACGTGGGCCCGAAGCGCGCCAAGCTCTTCTACGACAGGCTCGCCATCACGTCGGTCGCGCAGCTCGAGCAGGCCGCGAGCGAGGGCAAGCTGCGTTCGCTTCCGCGCGTCGGCGAGAAGCTCGAGCAGCAGATCCTCCGCGCGTGCCGCGAGCAGCAGGCGCGCACCGGCCGCGCGCGCCTCGACGAGGCCGACGCGCACGCAGGGCCATACCTGGAGTACATGCGCGCGTCGCCGCTCGTGCGCGCGGCCGACATGGCCGGCAGCCTCCGCCGGCGCCGCGAGACCATCGGCGACCTCGACATGCTCGTCGCGTCGAAGGAGCCCGGGAAGGTGGCGGAGCGCTTCGTCTCCTACCCCGAGATCGCGAGCGTCGTCGCCCACGGCGAGACGAAGTGCACGGTCGTGCTCCGCTCGGGCGTGCAGGTCGATCTGCGCATCGTCGAGCCCGAGACGTGGGGCGCGGCGCTCGTATACTTCACGGGCTCGAAGGCGCACAACATCGCGCTTCGCACGCGCGCGCTGAAGCGCAAGCTCAAGATCAGTGAGTATGGTGTGTTCCGCGGCGATACGCGGGTGGCGGGCGACACAGAGGAGAGCGTCTACCGCGCGCTCTCGCTCCCGTGGGTCGCTCCCGAGCTGCGCGAGGACCGCGGGGAGCTCGACGCGGCGGCCGCGCACGCGCTCCCGGGGCTGATCGAGCTCGCGGACATCAAGGGCGATCTGCACGTACACACCAGCGACTCAGACGGCGCCAGCTCGCTCGCCGAGATGGTTGCGGCCGCGCGGGCGCGACGCTACGAGTACCTCGCCATCACGGACCACTCGCCCGCGGCGCGGATCGCCGGCGGCATGGACGCTGCGGCCTTCCGCAAGCAGGCGCGCGCGATCGAGCGCCTCCGCGGGGCGGCGGGCGGGGTGACGGTCCTGCGGGGCGCCGAGGTGGACATCCTCGCCGACGGCCGGCTCGATCTCGACGACGAGATGCTCGACGAGCTCGACGTCGTCGTCGCGGCCGTGCACTCGAAGATGGACATGAGCGAGGCGGAGATGACCGAGCGCGTGCTGCGGGCCATCCGGAACCCGCGCGTGACGATCCTCGCGCACCCGACGGGGCGCTTGATCGGTCGCCGCGAGCCGTATGCGATCGACCTCCAGCGCGTCGTCCGCGAGGCGCGCGAGCTCGGCGTGATGCTGGAGCTCAACGCGCACCCCGAGCGGCTCGATCTGAACGACGTGTACGTGCGCATGGCCAGGGACGCGGGCGCGATGCTCGTCGTGAGCACGGACGCGCACCGCGCGTCGGAGCTGGCCTCCATGCGCTACGGCGTCGACCAGGCCAGGCGGGGCTGGTGCACCGCCGGCGACGTCGCCAACACGCGCTCGCTCCGGCAACTTAGGCGCG
>DATIQP010000047.1:0-6272 GCA_035470765.1 Polyangiaceae bacterium
CCTCATCACCCGCAGCGCCACGGTCGACTTCGACCCCGACGCGACCACGGTCGAGGCGCTCGTCGAAGCCATCCGCGACGTGGGCTACGAGGCCGAATCGCCCGAGAAGAACGCCTCGGAGCTCGCCGCGCAGGAGCGAGCGGACCGGGATCTGGCCGCCGAGCAGCGGGCCCTCGTGCGCAAGGCCGTGCTCGCCCTCGTGCTCGGCGCGGCCGCGATGGTGCTGTCCATGCCACTGATGAGCTCGGCTGCGGGAGAGCACGCCGGCCACGCCACCGCGGGCGATCCGTTCATGACCTGGGTCATGCGTGCGCTCGCGCCGCACCTGCGCGGGGCGCTGCCCTCGCTGTACCGGGCCGACCACGACGTCCTGCTCGGGACGCTGCTCGCGATGACGCTCGTGACCATGGCGCTCGCCGGCCGCGACGTCTACGCGCGCGGGCTCCGCAGCATCCTGCACCGGGCGCCCGACATGAACGGCCTGGTCGCCATCGGCACGGGCGCGGCGTTCTTGTACTCGCTCGGCGCGACGCTGGCGCCCGGCTTCTACCTCGCGCACGGCGTGCTGCCCGACGCCTACTACGAGGCCGTCCTGTTCATCCTCGGCTTCGTCCTGCTCGGACGCGCTCTCGAGGCGCGCGCGCGCGGGCAGACGACCGTGGCGCTGCGCAAGCTCGTGGCGCTCGCGCCGACGGTCGCGCACGTGGTGGAGGGCGACGGCGAGCGCGACATGGCGCTCGGCCTCGTGCGGCCCGGGGACGTACTGCTGATCCGCCCGGGCGAGCGCGTGCCGGTCGACGGGCAGGTGCAGAGCGGCGCCAGCTTCGTCGACGAGTCCATGCTCACCGGCGAGCCGATGCCCATCGAGAAGCTCGAGGGGTCCCAGGTCCTCGCGGGGACCATGAACGGCCGCGGCGCGCTCCGCGTCCGCGCGCTCGCCACCGGCGAGGCGAGCACGCTCGCCAAGGTCGTGCGCCTGATGCGCGACGCGCAGGGCCGGCGCGCCCGCGCCCAGCAGCTGGCCGACCGCGTCAGCCGCGTCTTCGTGCCGGCCGTCGTGGTCATTGCACTCTGCACGTTTCTCGTCTGGGCCGTGGCGACCGGCTCGGTCATCCGCGCGGCCGCCGCGTCGGTCTCGGTCCTCATCATCGCGTGCCCCTGCGCGATGGGCCTCGCCGTGCCGACGGCGGTGATGGTGGCGACCGGGCGCGGCGCGGGCCTCGGCGTGCTCTTGAAGGGCGGCGAGGCGCTCGAGCGGCTGCGCGAGGCGGACGTCGTCGTCCTCGACAAGACCGGGACGGTGACCGAGGGCCGCCCGGAGGTCGCGTCGATCGAGCTTCTGGAGCCCGCCCTCGACGAAACGACGATCATCCGCCTCGCCGCCTCGCTCGAGCGCGGCTCCGAGCACCCGATCGGCGCGGCGATCGTGCGTCACGCCGAGCGCGCCGGGGTGGCGCTCGCGGCGCCGAGCGACTTCCTCGCGGAGCCGGGACGCGGCGCGAAGGGCCGCATCGACGGCCACCTGGTCGTGGTCGGCAACCAATCCATGCTGGATCACGCCGGGGTCGCCGCGACGCTGCGCGCCAGCGACGTGGGCACCACCGTCGGCGTGGCCGTGGACGGCAAGCTCGCCGCGACGCTGACCCTTCGCGATCCGCTCCGGCCGACCTCCAAGGAAGCCGTGCGCGCGCTGCGCGATCTCGGGGTTCGCGTCGTGCTGCTCACCGGCGACGCCGAGGCGCCGGCTCGAGCGGTCGCGGGCGAGCTCGGCCTGCGGCCCAACGACGTGGAGGCCCACGTCCTGCCCGAGGGCAAGGTGAAGGCGATCGAGCGGCTCGTCGATGCCGGCCACAAGGTGGCCATGGTCGGCGACGGCATCAACGACGCGCCCGCGCTCGCCCGCGCACACGTGGGCGTCGCGATCGGCACGGGCACGGACGTCGCCGTCGAGGCGAGCGACGTCACGCTGCTGCGCCCCGATCTGCGCCTCGTCGCGGACGCGATCCTGCTCGGCCGCCGCGCGACGCGCGTCATGAAGCAGAACCTGCTCTGGGCCTTGATCTACAACGTGGTGATGATCCCGATCGCCGCGGGCGTGCTCTACCCCTCGCTCGGCGTGCAGCTCAGCCCGGTCCTCGCGAGCATCGCGATGGCGCTGAGCTCCGTGAGCGTCGTGGGCAACAGCCTCAGGCTCGGCTTCGTCACTTCGAGGCGATGACCATGAGCACCCGCTCGTAGGGCGGAGGGAACGCGCCGCGCTCCGCCTCCACGCGCGAAAAACCCGCGTCGATCAGCCGCCCGCGCACCTCGGGCCAGAGGAACGTCAGGTAGTACATGATGAACGGCGGCGAGAGGACGGCGTTGCGCGCGCGCATCGCGGCGTTGAAGCCCTCGGCGGCCCAGCGCGAAGGCGACGACCACGGCGGCAGCTCGCCCGTCGCGAAGACGAACCGCCCGCCGGGCCGGAGCGCGCGGTGGATGCCGGCCACGAAGCGCGGCTCGTCCTCCACCCGGATGTGGCCGAACGCGCCCACCGAGACCGCCGCGTCCATCTCCTCGTGAAACGGCATCTCGAGGACGTCGCCCTGGACCAGCTCCACGCGCGCAGTGCCGGGCGCCTGCTCCATCCGGGCGCGCGCCACCTCGAGCATGCCTTCGCTGAAGTCGATCCCGACGACGCGCTCGCGGCAGCACGCCCTCAGGTGGAACATCGCGGCGCCGGTGCCGCAGCAGACGTCCAGGGCCGAATCCACCGACCCGACCCGCTTCGCGATGGCCTCGACGATGGGCTCGGGGGTGCGGAACGGCGTGAGCTCGAACTTGGGTGCCAGCAGATCGTAGCCGCGGCGCGTGGAGGTCAGCGCCTGGCGGGCGAGCTCGAGGAAGGTGGGGCCTTCGCGGCGGAACACTCCCCGACGGCTAGCACCGAACGGCTCGAAATTGGATGACGCGCGGGGCAAATCGGTCTATCGCGACCCGGAAGTGGGCCACAATGCCTCATGAGGTCGTGATGTCGAACTCCCCGGTGCTCCGTTTCTTGGTCGGAATCTCGCTCGCCGCCGGGCTGGCGTGCGCGCAGGCGGGGTGCAGCGGGGGCGGCGACACCACCGACGCAGGCAACGACGTCAACGTCCCCGACAGCAGCTCCACGGACGCAGGCAAGGACGGCGCGACCTCGACCGACGCGGGCGACGCGGGCGACGCGGGCGACGCGGGCGACGCGCCCAGCGACGTGACGGTGACCGATGCGGGCAGCGATGCGCCCCCGCTGACCAACCCCACCTCCATCCAGATCCAGGCCGTGCGCAACGCCGCCGTGCAAGCCCCTGCCGACGGCGGCACGGTGAGCCTGCCGGTCGACGACGCCGTGGTCACGTACGTCAAATCGTCGATCGGCTCCGACCCCGCCGGCTTCTTCATCCAGGCCGAGCAGACGGGGCCCGCCCTCTTCGTCGCCGTCGATCCGACGGCGCTCACGCCCGTGCCGGTGCCGGGCGATCAGGTCTCGTTCGTCGTCACGCAGGTGGTGAGCGTCGCGAGCGTCAAGGAGGCGACCGCGATCACGACCTTCACGCGCACGGCGCAGAACGTGGCGCTCGCGCCGCTCTCGCAGGACGTGAGCGGGGCCACGAACCTGGTCACCGGGATCGACGGCTACGAGAGCGAGTACATCAAGATGGACTTCACGGTGGCGTCGCCCTTCGTCCTGTCCGGCACGGGCTTCGTGCAGGCGCAGGTCACCACCGCGGGCCTGTCCGGCAACGCCTCGCTCAACCTCAAGCTCCGCCTCCCGACCACGGCGCAGGCCTCGCTCGGCATCGACAACGGGTGCACGGCGACGCTCACCGGCATCATGTACCGCTTCGGCGGCGTGGCGCAGCCGTCGGGCTGGGCGAGCGGCGACGTCGCGGGCCTCGCCTGCAAGGCGCCGAAGGTGAAATCGGCGCTCGCCACCAGCCTGACGCAGACGGTCGTCACCTTCGACCGCAACCTCGACGGCACCACGCTCCACGCCAACGGCGACCAGTTCTCGTTCGACCACGGGCTGCTCGCCAGCGCCGCGACGCTGTCGGCGCCGACGCAGGTCACCGTCACCACCTCGTCGCAGGTCGTCCAAACGAACTACACGGTCACCGTCGCCAGCACCCTCCAGGACACGCTCGGCAAGGGCATCGACGTCACGGCCAACACCGCCGCGTTCCCCGCCTTCGGCTCACCGGCGCAGCTCCAGCTCAACGAGATCAACCCCAACATCGGCAGCAGCCTCGATCTCATCGAGCTGCTCGCGAAGAGCCCCGGCACGATCAACGGCATCACGATCGAGCAGGGCATCTCGACCAAGACCATCCTCGCCACGCTCCCCAACCTCGTCGTGGCGCAGGGCGATCTCGTCGTCATCCACCTCGGCGCGCCGACCAGCAGCACCGAGTCCACCTCGAAGACCGATTGTAGCGACGCGAGCTGCTACGGCGGCGCGTGGGACATCAATGGCGGCTCCGCCGGCGTCACCTACTCGGGCCGCGTGCTGGTCGTCCGCAACCCGAACAACGGCACCATCCAGGACGCCGCGGCGTTCTGGACGGGCACCCCGCCGGCGGCCTTCCCGACCGACGTGATGAGCATCCAGGGCAGCGGCGACTGGCTCCCGGCCAATTGCGGCGGCAACCCGTGCAACACCGTCCAGCTCGCCGAGTCCGTTTCCGTCGACTGGTCGTCCTGCGGCAACACGGCCTCCGGGTCGAGCGCCGCCCGCAAGGCCAACGCCGACACGAACTACGCCGCCGATTGGGCCGTCGGGCCTAGCAGCTTCGGCTCGAGCAACCCATAGCCAAACCCGGCATCGCGGCCGTAGACTGACTGCGTGCGCGTCAACGGCCTCAGGTGGATGGGATGGCTCTCGGCGTCGGCCCTCGTAGGCGCCGCCGCATTGCTTGCATACTGCAGCATCTACACCTCCGATCAGCTGGCGCCGGGGTCCAGCGGAACGGGCTGGTGGTCGGGCACCGACGACGCCGGGTGCTTCTCCGCGAAGATGCCGACGAGCGCCGATCGGCCCAAGCCCGGCGACACCTCCGAGCTCGCTCCGATCTATTTCGCCCTCGGCGACATGCGCCTCGGATCGCAGAACCCGAGCTTCCAGTCCGATCCGAACGCGTGGCAAGATCTCGGCTTCGATCTCGACGGCGTCTGCACCAACTCGCCGACGTGCGCCACCGACACGCCCCTCGTGTCGTGCAAGCCGACGCTGGCCGAGGTCGCCTTCGACGGCAACTACTGCCGCGACAACACCTTCGGCCGCCTCGAGGTGCAAGCCTCGTCCATCCCCCAGATTGGCGGCACGTACGGCCTCAACGACGACGCGTTCAACTGCGCGCTCTGCATCGGCGCGTACAACTTCCTCATCAAGGTCTCGAAGTACAACGGCACCCTGAACGACGACTCGATCCGCGTCGACATGTACCCTTCGCCAGGCCTCGAGAAGGTGCTGCCGTGGGGCTGCGCCGACCCTCTCTGGCGCTCGCACAACGTGTGCTTCACCGCGGACATGCCCTGGCTCGTTCGCGACACGGCGGTGACCGCGCCGACCGGCGGGCCCGATCTGCCCGACGCGGTGCTCGCCGATCCGAACGCCTACGTGCGCAACGGCTACCTCGTCGCCACGCTCCCGCCGGACGCGCTCTTCTGGTTCCCGACCATCCCCGGCCGCAACGCCGCGGTCGCGACCGCGTTCCCGCTCAAGTTCACGCAGGCGCTGGTCACCGGTCGGATCACGAAGGGCCAGGACGGGACGTGGACCGTCCAGGACGGCACCATCGCCGGGCGCGCGAGGGAGAGCGACATCATCCAGGGCTTCAACCTGATCGGCTTCTGCGAGTCGACGGACAAGACCGACTACGATCTGATGCAGAATTTCCTTCACGGAAAGCTCGACATCCTCGCCGACGGCGGCAACGATCCAAATACGACGTGCGACGGCGTCTCGGTCGGTATCGCCTACACGGCTCGCCAGGCCACGGCCGGAGGGCTCATCCACGTCGACGATCTCGTGCCGTGCGCGACGGGGGGCGACGGCGGCACCGACGGCGGGGCGGACGCCGGCGACGCGGGCGCGTCCGACGCGCCGCTCGACTGAGCGGGCGCATCGACTCACGTATACAAATGCAGTAAAGCGCTGCCATGCGTGTCCATTTGCGTGCACTGTGCATGGGTCTCGCCGCGGCCGCAGCCGCGTCCTGCATGGACGCGAACCGCATCATCGTGCACATGGGCAA
>DATIQP010000048.1:0-4556 GCA_035470765.1 Polyangiaceae bacterium
GGTCAGCCGACGGCGAACGACCTCTCGCACACGCCTTCGGACGAGCAGACGTTTCGCACGCCGCTCCCCATCTACGTCGAGTACACGGGCACCGAGTCGATCAAGAAGGTGACCCTCCGCTACAAGGGCCTCGGCATGGGCGAGTTCAAGCCGCTCGAGCTGAAGAAGATGGGCTCGGGCTACGGCGCCGAGGTGCCGTGCACCGACGTCACCGAGGGTGACTTCAAGTACTACATCCAGGCCTACAACGCCGACGGCGACAACGTCGCGAGCGCGGGCAGCAAGAACAACCCGTACGTCGTGAAGATCAAGAAGGAGATCTCCAGCGAGCCCCCGCACCTGCCCAACAAGCCCCCGTCGAAGCAGTGCAAGGACACGAGCGAGTGTCCCGAGGGTGTCGCCGGCGCCGAGTGCCGCGGCGAGAGTGGCGGCGGCGGCGGCAACGAGGAGGGCAAGGGCGCCGGCGAGGCCTGCGAGGACGACAGCGACTGCAAGAGCAACAGTTGCAAGGACAGCAAGTGCACCGCGCCCAAGCTCAAGAGCGCCGGCGAGGACTGCGAGAGCGCCGACGAGTGCTCGTCGGGAGCGTGCACGGCCGGCAAGTGCGCGGCGGGCGCGAAGAAGACGCCGAAGATCTTCATCGGCCTCGACATCGCCTACGACCTCACCCTCGTTCCGAGCGCGCAGAACGTCTGCCAGATCGACAACACCACCGGCGCGCAGACCTCCGGGTATGGCTGCTTCGACCCCGGCAACGATCCGGGCAACCCGTCCGGGCAACCGTACGCCGGCCGCGACTATCCGATCGACCCGGGCGAGAACAACTTCTCGGGCGCGGGCGCCAACGCGGGAGCGGTGACGGGCGGTCTCGCGCCCGGCAACCTGCGCATCTCGCTGACGTTCGACTACGCGGTCACGCCGAACATCCTCATCGGCGCGAAGCTCGGCGTGGCGCTGTTCCACTCGCCGAGCCGGCAGGGCTTCATGGGCGGGGGCGCGCCTGTCGGGCTTCTCGCGGAGGGCCGGTTCAACTACGTCATCGGAGGCATCACCTCCGCCGTCGCGCCGTTCGTCGGCATCGGCATCGGCGTCTCGCAGTACGACGCCGCCGTGACGGTGCCCGTCGTTGGCGGAACGGCCAGCCCGGCCAATACGCCGGACGGCAACCCGGGCCCCGCGGCCCGCAACGTCCAGGCGTGGGCGCTCGGCGGGCCGTTCTACATCGCTCCCGGGGGCGGTGTTCGCATCGGGTTGAACGGCGGCGCGATCGGCCTCCTGCTCGGCGTGCGGCTTCCCATCGCCGTGGGGACCGCGTTCACGTTCAGCATCGAGCCGGACGTCGGCTTCCAGTACGGGTTCTGAGACGGAATCGGAGTCGGCGTCCTGAGCTAGACTTCGGCTGGTGCCTCTCTCTCGCCGTCAGATCCTCACCGGCGCGGCGCTCGGGATCCCCGCCGCTGCGCTCGTTGCCTCTCGTTGTGGCGGCGGTGCGCGCTCGGGCGGCGCCGTGGCGGCGAGGTCCGACTCGGCGTCGCGCGACGTGGCGCGCGTAGTCGACGCGCAGCGGACGGTCGACGGCGCGGGAGTGAAGCTGAACCGCGCGCTGGGCGGGTCGGCGCTCGGCCTGCTCGACCCGTTCTTGCTGCTCGACGAGTTCCACAGCGACGACCCCGACGACTACGCCGCTGGCTTCCCCGATCACCCGCACCGCGGCTTCGAGACGGTGACGTACATGATCCACGGCGCGATGGAGCACCGCGACAGCGTGGGCAACCACGGCCACCTCGGACCCGGGAGCGCGCAGTGGATGACCGCAGGCCACGGCATCGTGCACTCCGAGATGCCGAAGCAGGAGCGGGGCTTGATGTGGGGGTTCCAGCTCTGGGTGAACCTGCCCGCCGCCCGCAAGATGATTCGCCCGCGGTATCAGGACATCGCGCCCGAGCGCATCCCGGAGGTGGAGCTCGAGCGCGGCCGCGCGCGGGTCGTCGCGGGGGTTGCGTTCGATCGCCAGGGGCCCGTCGCGGGCATCGACGTCGAGCCGACGTTCCTCGATCTCGCGCTGACCGAGGGCGCGACGGTGGAGCACTCCCTCCCCGCGAGCCACACGGCCTTCGTCTACGTGACCGACGGCGCCGTGCGCATCGGCCCGCGTGGCGCGGAGGTGCGTCACGGGCAGCTCGCCGTCCTCGGGAAGGGCGATCGATTCGCGGCGTCGTGCGACGCCTCGAGCGGGCGGGTCTTGCTCTTCGCCGGGCGGCCGCTCGGTGAGCCCGTCGCGCGACGCGGACCGTTCGTGATGAACACCGCCGACGAGATCCGCCAGGCGTACGAGGACTACCGCACCGGCCGCCTCACCGACGGCGTTTGAGGATCGGCGTCAGCTCGCGCGGACCTGCATGATGCACTTGGGGGCGCCCGCGAGCATGCAGGCGCTCTCGGTGACGTCGAGCCGCTCCTTGTAGTGTGCGGCGACGCCCTTCATGATGCCGCGCGCGACCGGGCACAGGCGCCGCTTGGAGGCGTACTCGAGGCGGAGCTCGGTGGGCGAGATCCGTGTAGTATGCAATACGGGGGGCAGCGCGCCCGGGTTGCGCACGCGCACGACCTTGTGGATCGTCTCCTCGGTGTGCTCGATGAGATCGAGCGCGCGCCAGTCCGGCTTCACCAGGTGGCCGTACATGCCGAGGTACGCCGGCACGAGGTACTCGCCGAAGGCCTCGAGCAGCCCCGGGATCGGCAGCCCGGTCTTGGCCGACGCGGCCTGCACGAGCGCGACGATCTCCTCGTCGGGATACGCCGAGGAGGCGAGGTAGATCTTGTCCCCGATCCCCGCGGCCGCCAGCAGGGCAGGCCACGCCTCGGCGCCCATCTGCGCCTCCACGAACTGCTTCAGCCGGCCGAAGATCATCCCGTGCATCGTTCACCTCCCGAAGGAACCAACCTAGCGCAGTGGGCCAGCCTCGCTACGCAATGTTTGCGACGGACCAGGCGGTCAGGAGAGGTCAGGAGATGACGTGCACTCGGATGCTGTTGGTGCTCCCGGTGACGCCGATGGGCGCGCCGAAGACGATGACCACGCGTTCGCCGGGCGAGGCGAGACCGGAGGCCATGAGATCGGCGGTGCACCAGTCGACCAGCGCGTCGGGCTCGTGCATCGGCGGCATCTCGCGCGGGACGACGCCCCAGAACAGCGCCATGCGCCGCCGCGCCTTGGCGTTCGGCGAGAAGGCGATGATGGGTACGCTGGGCCGGGCGAGGCTCACCCCCATCGCGCTCCCGCCGGACTCGGTGAACGCCACGATGTAGCGCGCGCCGATCTCGCGCGCGGTGTTGCACGCGCCGCGCGCGATGGCCTCCGCGGTGCTCGTCGCGCGGCTGGCGTACGGGGCCGTCTCGATGAACGGGCTCGACTCGGCCTCGAGGGCGATGCGGCTCATCATCGAGGTGGCCTGCGTCGGGTAGGCGCCGTTCGCGGTCTCGCCGGAGAGCATGACGGCGTCGGTCCCGCCGTACACGGCGTTGGCGACGTCGCTCGCCTCGGCGCGCGTGGGACGACTGTTCTTCGTCATCGACTGGAGCATCTCGGTCGCGACGATGACGGGGCGCCGCACGCGCCGCGCGACGCCGAGGATCTGCCGCTGGATGACGGGGACGCGCTCGGGCGGGAACTCGACGCCGAGGTCGCCGCGCGCGACCATGACGCCGTCGGACGCCGCGACCACCGCCTCGAGGTTCTCGACCGCGTCGGGCGTCTCGATCTTGGCGACGATGGGCGTCTCCTGGCCCCACGCCTGGCAGATCTCGCGCACGAGGTTCAAGTCGGAGGCGCGCCGCACGAACGACAGCGCGATGTAGTCCACGCCGAGCGACAGGCCGAAGAGCAGGTCGGCCTTGTCCTTCTCGGTGAGCGCGCCGCCTCGCATGGTGCGGCTGGGGAGGTGGACGCCGACGTGATCGCGCATCGCGCCGCCCTCCTCGACGCGCGCGACGACGGCCTTGCCGTCGACCCCGGTGACGATCACCGCGATGCGCCCGTCGTCGAAGAGGATGTGATCGTCGACGCGGACGTCCTCGGTGAGGCCCTCGTACTGGACGGCGATGGTCCCGTCCTCCTCGGCGCGGTCGCCCTCGAAGAGGCGCACCATGGCGCCGGCCGTGAGGACGGGAGCCTTCGCGAACGTGCCGGTGCGCACCTTGGGGCCGCAGAGGTCCTGCAGCGCCGCCACCGAACGCCGCTCCTGCTCGGCGGCGCGGCGCAGGCGCCCGAGGCGCTGGGCGTGCTCGTCGTGCGTGCCGTGCGAGAAGTTGAGGCGCGCGACGTCCATGCCGGCCCGCAACAGCTGGCCGAGCGATTCCTCCGAGTCGCAAGCGGGACCGAGAGTACAGACTACCTTGGTGCGCCGAATCACGGTGCCCAGCATGCCAAAAAAAAGCGCCGCGCGCAGAGGCAAAGTAGTACCAATTCCTCCTGAAGATGCCTGGGCCTCTCTCGTCGGCTGCTCCGCGGCTGGCGCCGCGATGGTTCGACGTGCTACGCGCGCTCGAGGAAGCGG
>DATIQP010000049.1:0-14960 GCA_035470765.1 Polyangiaceae bacterium
CATCGTTCAAGCGGACGTCGAGCGCGCCCGAGATGGCCGCGACCGTGTCGCCGCCGCCGCCCGCGTTGCCGGGGTCGTTGAGCTTCGTCGAGCTGTGGCCACAGGACGAGCGCATCGCCGTGCGGCGCGTCGAGGCTTCCCTGGGCGAGGGCGATTACGGCGGGGCGATCCTGGCGTGCGACGTCCTCGTCGCCCGCGTGCTGGCCTCTGGCGCTTCGATCGCGGGCACCCTCGAGGCGCCCCGCGATCCGGCGGTCGTCGTCATGCTGCTCGGCCTTCCCGGACCCCGCTACCTCGCCTTCCGGACCGCGGTCCGCAGGGCGCGGCGCAAGGAGCCTGTCGGCTCGCGCGAGGCGTTCGAGTGTTACCTCTTCGCGCTCGAGGCGCGGCAAGCGCGCGCATCGCTCGACCGCTGAGCACCGTGGGCGAATCCGCACGCTACCTGGACGCGGACCGACGCATCGGCCAGGCCATCCAGATCGCGGCACCGGGCAGCCCCAGGGTAGCGAGCACGACGAGCACGACGCGGTAGCTGTGCGTGCGATCGAGGACGGCGCCGACGATGGGCGCCGCGACGATGTGAGCCAGCGACTGCGCGGCGGCCGTGAGCCCGCCCGCCGCGCCCGCGCGCGCGAGGCCCACGCGCGAGAGCATGTCGGCGGTGAGCAGCGCGTAGAGCGCTCCGCCGCCGGCCATCGCAGCGGAGCAGAAACCGACCGCCACCGCCGCGTCGTGGGTGCGCGACGCGAACGCTCCGAGCGCCTGCAACAGCGCCGCGACGGCGACGAGATCGGCCTTGCGAGCGTGGCCGTCCTCGCCCCGCGCAATCCTCCGGCCGTCCCGAAGGGATCCGAGCGCGCCGAAGGCCACCGCGCCGAGGTCGAAGCACAGCGGCGGGATCCAGACGTATCGCGCCTGTGATCGCTGCGGCACGTGCAGGTCGCTGTCGAGCATCTGCGGGAGCCAGTTGATGACGAGCATGATCATCGGCGCGCTCGCCAGCACGAGCACGCAAGCGCGCTGCACAGCGGGCTCGCGCAGCAAGCGCAATAGCTCTCCCCTCGGGCGATGCGGCTCGCGCTGTTCGATGCGCTCGAGCACGCTCGGGTGCCTCGTCACCGCGATGAACGCGGGCACGTACAGAAGGCCCATCGCCGCGATGAAGAGGAACGCGGCTCGAAAGCCCCACCGCGCCTCGAGCCATATGGCCGACGGTCCGGCGATCGCCGCCCCGATCGAGCTGCCCGTGAAGAGGAAGCCGAGCGCCACCGAGCGAGATCTCGCCGGCACGAGCGCGGTCACGCAGCGCGCCGCCGAAGGGAACGACGGCGCCTCGGCAAAGCCCAGGGCGACGCGCAGGGCGAAGAGCGTCGCGAAGCCGGCCGCGAGCGAGTGCAGCGCGGCCACGGCCGACCAGACCATGACGGCCGTGGCCAGGCCTCGCCGCGCCCCGATGCGGTCGGCGAGCACCCCGCTGAGCGGCGCACCGATGAGGTAGGCTAGCGAGAAGGCGCTGGTGAGCGCGCCCCACTCCGTATGGTCGAGAAATAGGGCCCTTTTCACCGTTGGGCCGAGCGCGGCCATGGCCTGCCGGTCGATGTAGCTGACCGTCATCGCCAGGGTGGCGACGAGGACGACGAGCGCCACCCGGACGGGGGACGGCGGCCCCGGCCGGGTCGGCGGCGGAGGGCCGGGAGGGGGGGCCACACCGTAAGTCACCGGGGCAGCGTAGCAAGGTCGTGAAAAGTGCGGGCGCGCGGTGTAACATTCCAAGGCAATGGTCGATCAACTCGCCCCCGAAGACATCGAGGTCGAGGAGGTGGGGTTGTCCGCGGAGGACCTGAGGCCGGGCACCAGGCTCGGGCGTTACGAGCTCTTGCTGCCCATCGCGAAGGGCGGCATGGCCCGCGTGTGGGCGGCGCGCCAGCACGGGCAGCGCGGCTTCTCGAAGACGGTCGCCATCAAGACGATCCTGCCGCACCTCGCCGAGGAGGCCGAGTTCGAGAAGATGTTCCTCGACGAGGCGCGCATCGCGGCGATGGTCCACCACCCGAACGTCTGCGAGATCTACGAGCTCGGCGAGGAAGGCAAGGTCCTGTACCTCGCGATGGAATGGATCAACGGCGAGTCTCTCGTCCACATCCTGCGCAGCTCGGGCAAGATGGCTCCGATGGAGCCGCGGCTCGCGGCGCGCATCGTTGCCGATGCGTGCGCGGGGCTTCACGCCGCCCACAACCTCACCGACGACTTCGGCAAGCCGTTCGGCGTGGTGCACCGCGACGTGTCGCCGCACAACATCCTGGTGAGCGCCGACGGCAACGTGAAGGTGGCCGACTTCGGCGTCGCCAAGGCGCTCGGACAGATGCATAGCGCCACGATGGCCGGCCAGGTGAAGGGCAAGATCTCGTACATGTCGCCCGAGCAGATCGCGGGCGCTCCGGCCGATCGACGCATCGACATTTTCGCGATGGGCGTGGTCCTCTACGAGGCGACGACCGGGCAGCGCCCGTTCAAGGGCGAGGGCGATCCGCAGGTCATGCACGCCATAATCTCGGGGCAGTTCACGCCGCCCACGCGTGTCCTTCGCGGATACCCGCCCGAGCTCGAGGCCATCGTGCTCCGCGCGATGGCGCAGGATCCGGCGCAGCGCTTTCCCACGGCCGAGCGGCTGCGCATGGCGCTCGAGGAGTACCTGGCGCGCAGCGGGCCGATCATCACGCAGTCGAACGTCGGCGCGTTCGTCCACCAGTGCGTCGGCAACGTCCTCGATCGCCGGCGCGACCGCATCCGCGCCGCGGCGAACGCCCCGAACCCCGAGGACATCAGCAACACCGGGAACCACAACGCGCCGCCGACCGCGGGCACGCCTTCGCGACCGGTCGTCAGCGGTGTCCACCAGGCGGCGCACGGACAGACGCCCTCCCACCCGATGCAACAGCTCATGCCGTCGGACGCCACCGGGCCTTCGATCGTGGCGGCGATGGCCCGGCAAGGACCGCCGCCGGCGCCGAGCGTGGGCAAGTACGCCGTCGCCGCCCTCGTGGGCGTGGTGGTGGCCGTGCTGCTCGGGGTCGGAGCCATCTTCATGCTGCGCGCGCGCGCGACGGAGTCGGCGGAGACGCCGAAGAGCACGGCGTCGGTCCCGATCGGGAGCGCGGCGCCGAGCCACGCGACCGCCTCGACGCCGGTCGCGTCGGCGCCGACCGCTTCGACGCCGACCGCCGCTACGACGTCCCCGAGCGTCGAGCTGCGTGGCCTCCCGGCCGACGCGGTCATCCGAGTCGACGATCAACCGCTGTCCCCCGGCGTGCGCCAAATCACCCGGCCCCCGAAGGGCAAGGTCGCAGAGGTGAAGATCACCGCCGCCGGCTTCGCGCCCGAGACGTTGAAGCTGGACGAGAGCACGCCCTCCTCGGTAGAGGTAGCGTTGACCCTCGCTACGACTACGACGACCAACACGATCACGACGGCAGCGCCCACTTCCCCCGCTACGGCGCCTCAGTCCACGCGGAAGCCGGCGCTCCCCGCAAACCCTTACTGAGCTCTCGCCCGACGCGACTCCTCGGTAGGGCACGGAGACGAGATATGCGCGCAACGATCCTTCTCTTTGCTTTGTCGCTGGCTGTCTGCCCGGCGATCTCGTTCGCCCAGGGCGACACGAGCGAAGAAGGCGCTGCCGAGGCGAAGAAGCAGTTCGCGATCGGCAGCAAGGCGTTCTCCGCGGGCAAGTTCCCCGAAGCTGCGCAGGCGTTCGAGGCGGCGGCCGCCGCGAGGCCCAACGCGGTGGCGCTCTACACGGCGGCGCTCGCGTGGGAGCAGGCTCCGCAATCGGAGCGGGCCGCGGACGACTACGGTCGCGCGCTCGATCTCCCCGCCGGCGGCCTGAACCCGCAGCAAACCAATACGGCGCGCGAGCGCGTGACCGCGCTCGAGAAGACACTCGGGACGCTCGCGATCACCGGCCCCGATGGCTACAAGGTCCAGCTCGACCAGTTCACCGAGGCTCCCGTCCCCGTTCGCCTCCACGGCACGCCGGGCACGCACTCGCTCTCGGTGCGCGCTCCGGGCAAGGCACCCGACAAGCGGGAGGTGCTGCTCGAGGGCGGGCAGACGCAGAAGATCGACGTCGGTCCCGTCGAGGTGAAGAAGGTCGAGCCTCCGCCTCCGCCTCCTCCGAAGGAGATCATCGTGGAGAAGCCCGTCCACGAGCTGTCGCTGATGAAGGCCCTTGGTTTCTCGGCGATCGGCGTGGGCGGTGCGGCGACGCTCACGGCGATCCTGCTCGGCGTCTCCGCGCTGGATGCCGGCGACGCCTATCGCGCCGCGCCCACGCACGCGTCGTACGTCCACGCCAATGCCCTTGCGACCTGGACGACCGTGAGCTGGATCGCGGCCGGCGTCTTCGTCGCCGGCGGCGTGACGCTCGTCCTCATCCCCGCGCCGAAGGAAGCGGCCGCTCCGAAAGAAAAGCAGAAGGACAAGGACGAGGCGCGCCTGTCCGTCGTCCCAACCATCGGCGGTGTCATGCTGCAGGGGGCGTTCTGATGCGCTCGTACGCTCGCCTCGGGGCTCTGGGTTTCTCGGCCGCTGCGGCGACGGCGCTCGCCGTCGCTTCGGCTTGCTCGCTCGGGCTCGACCCGTCGCTGTTCGAGAACGACGGATCGATCGGCGAGGGGGGCGCGGACGGCGGCCCCGACGCTCCCAATCCGGTCCAGTGCAAGACCGATCCCGACTGCAAGCCGGCCAACGCATGCCTCACCGGTCACTGCGACACGGCCAAGGGGCAGTGCGTCTACGTGGTGTGCCCGACCAACGCCTGCAACGCCTCCACCTGTGACCCCAACCTCCACACGTGCTCGGTGCCGTCGGCCTACGGCTTCCACGCGGGGACGTTCAACGTCGCGCTCGGCTCGGCCGGGTGCGGGGGCGCACGCCGTTGCTTCACCGCGGTCTATCCGTTCGTCTTCGTCGGCACGACGAACGGCGTCGTGGCATTCGCCGTGGACAACCCCACCAGCGGCGCCCCCGCGGCGATCCCCGTCGCGGGCCTGCCGTTCTTCCCGAGCTCGATCGTCGCCAGCGGAGGGCGCGTCTATTTCGTCGGCGGCGTCGTCGGCGCCGGTCCCGACTACAAGATCCCGATCGCCTGGCTCGACGTCCCCACGGATCCGACCGTGGCCGAGATGTCCGCGACGACCGTCTTCGACACGCTCCCACTGCCGGCCGTGGACGCGGTCTACCCGGACACGACCGGCGGCATCTATCTGGTGCGCGCCGACGGCGGCAAGTCCTGGCCCGCCGCCCGCGTTACGGCGCCGCTCAAGGATCTCGACACGATCACCTTCGCGCCCACCACCGGCTTGCCCTCCGGCAGCGGGACCGTGGCCGCGAGCGGTTCGCGACTGGTCACGTTCCGGCAGGACTACACCTCGTTCGACACCTTCTTCAGCCTGGAGACCTCGGCGGCGACCGGCAGCGCGCAGAACGCCGGCGAGCAGAGCCTGCTCCCGACGTTCGGGCAGTCAGCCGGCTTCAACTACCTCGCGCAGACCCCGACGGGCGGCTTGCTGTGGAGCGCTTCGTCGATCGACGCGCCGGACGGCGGCTCTCCGACGACGGTCTCCGCGCGCGTCTCGTGGGTGCTCGCCGACCAGAACGCGACGAAGTTCGACGCGACCACGCACGTCGACGTGAACACCTACAACATCGCCGGCGCCAACACGGACCTTCCGGGCCCCGTGGCCTGGCTCGACGACAACACCGCGCTGGTCGTCTCGGCCTGGCCGACGAATCAGGCGCAGTCGATCGTCCAGCTCGCCTCGCGGAGCGGCACGCCGAGCGTCGTGCCGAACCGCAGCTTCCAGCTCGCCTTCCACCCGAGCGAGCTGGCGGCCGCCAGCTCGAACGGCTTCGGCTACGTCCTCACGCCGAACACGACGACGAGCCCCGCGAGCCTCGACGTCCACGTCTTCGCCGGCGCCTGCACCAACTAAACTAATCCCAGCGGACCAGCGACGTCTCGTAGGGATGGCTCATCGCGGCGCTGTACGGCATGACGCGGACCGCGTAGGCGTGCGCTCCGCTGTTGCGCGTCGGGATCTCGCCGGCGTAGCGGTAGCGCCCGCTCGCGCCCTCGGGCTCCTCCACTTTCATCCGCACGATGCTCCCACGGGGTAGCTCGTGGCCCCCGCCGGTGGGTCCGTAGTACAGCTCGACGACGACGTCCTCGGGGCGCAGCTCGCCGAGCTCCACGCTCGCCGTCACGCGGATGAAGTCGCCCACGCGCACCTCGTTGTTCGATTTCTGGCTGACCTCGGTCACGCGGACCTTCTGCCAGGCCTTGCGCACGCGCTCCTTCCACGACGACAGCTCCCGCGCGCCGCGAAGATCGCCGTCGACCATCCGGTACCAGAGCTTGTGCGACGGGACGTAGAAGCGCTCGGTGTACTCGCGGACCATGCGCGCCGTGTTGAACGCCGGCACGAGGTGCGCGATCGAGTTCTTCATGCGCCGGACCCACCCCCGCGGCAGCTCGCCCATCTCGCGCTCCCAGCTCGTGGCGTGCGGCGCGCCGCTGTCGCGGTTGAAGAAGAGCGGGACCACGTCGCGCTCGAGCAGGTCGTAGAGCAGCTCCGCTTCGACCGGGTCGCCGGCGCCGTCCTCGTACTCCTCGCCGCGGCCGATGGCCCACCCGACGTCGCGCCCGAACTGCGCATAGGCCTCGTCCCACCAGCCGTCGAGCACGCTGAGGTTGAGCGCGCCGTTGGCCGCCGCTTTCATGCCGCTCGTCCCGCTAGCCTCGAGCGGGCGCCGCGGCGTGTTGAGCCACACGTCGACGCCGGAGACCATCGCCCGCGCGATGCGCATGTCGTAGTCCTCGATGAAGACCACCTTGCCGACCAGCCCCGCCTCGCGCGAGGCGTGGACGATGGACCGGATCAGCTCCTTGCCCGGCTTGTCCTGCGGGTGGGCCTTGCCGGCGAAGACGAGCTGCACCGGGCGCTTGGGATCGCCCAGCAGGCGCCGCACGCGCTCGGTGTCGGAGAAGAGGAGCGTCGCGCGCTTGTAGGTCGCGAAGCGCCTCGCGAAGCCGATCGTCAGCGCGCGCGGATCGAGGACCTCCTCGGCCGCGGCGATCGCCTCGAGCGACTCGCCGCGCCGCTCGGCCGCGTTGCGCAGCCACATGCGGCAAAGCTGGACGAGGCGGTGGCGGCGGTGCTCGTGCACCTCCCAGAGCTCGGCGTCGGGGATCTCGTAGACCCGCGACCAGAGCGTGCGGTCGTCGGGCACCTCGGCCCAGTGCGGGCCGAGGTAGCGCGAGAAGAGCGCGCCCATCTCGTCCGACACCCACGACGCCGTGTGCACGCCGTTGGTCACCGACTGGATCGGGATCTCGTGCTCGGGCAGATCGGGCCAGAGCTTGCTCCACATCTTGCGCGAGACGTCGCCGTGGAGCTGGCTCACACCGTTGTAGTGGTCCGACGCGCGGATCGCGAGCACGGGCATCTGGAACTGGGAGCTCTTTCCCTCCACGCGGCCGAGGCCGAGCAGCTCGTCCTCGGTGATGCCGAGGGCGGCGCGGTACGGCTCGAGGTACTTGCGCACCACGTCCGAGGAGAACACGTCGATGCCCGCGGGCACCGGCGTGTGCGTGGTGAAGACGTTCTGCGCCGAGCACGCCTCGCTGCCCACCGCGAAGGTCGCCCCGCGCTCGCGCACGAGCCGGCCGATGCGCTCGATGGCCAGGAAGGCCGAGTGCCCCTCGTTCATGTGGCAGACGGTCGGCGAGAGGCCGAGCGCCTCGAGCGCGTGCACTCCGCCGATGCCGAGCATGATCTCCTGCCGCACGCGGAACTCCGAGTCGCCCCCGTAGAGCGGACCCGTGATGGAACGGTCCTCGGGCTCGTTCTGCACCACGTTGGCGTCGAGAAGGTAGAGCGGCACGCGCCCGACCTGCACCTTCCAGACCTGCGCGTGGATCACTCGGTCGGGGTAGGTGACGTCGATGACCAGGCGCTTGCCATCCCCGCCGAAGACCGGCGACACCGGCATCCTGTGCCAGTCGTTGATCGGGTAGCGCTCCTGCTGCAGGCCGTCCTGGTTCAGCGCCTGCCGGAAGTAGCCCTCGGCGTACGCGAGGCCCACGCCCACGAGCGGCAGCCCCAGATCGCTGGCCGTCTTGAGGTGGTCGCCCGCGAGCACGCCGAGGCCGCCCGAGTAGATCGGAAGGCACTCGTGCAGGCCGTACTCCATCGAGAAGTAGGCGATGCGCGCGCCCGCCGCCTCGGGGAAGGTCTTGGCGAACCAGCCCTCGCGCATCATGTAGCGATCGAGCGTCGAGCTGGCCACCTCGAGCCGGCCGAGGAAGGCATCGTCCGTCGCCAGCTCGTCGAGCCGCTTCTGGTCGACGAGGGTCAAGAGCTCGATCGGGTTGCCGTGGACTTGCTCCCAGAGCTCGGTGTCGATGCGCAAGAACAGCTCGCGCGCCTCCGGGGCCCAGGACCACCAGAGGTTTCCGGCGATCTCGCGGAGCCGCTCGAGCGGAGGCGGGAGGCGGGGAACGACCGTGTACGTACGCAAGGTCCGCATGGGGCGCGGAGCCTACCGCAGAGGGCCGAGCTACGGCCAGCCGAAACGTAACTCAGCTCTGAGTTACGTTCATTGGCAGTACCCGTACTCGGTGCCGTTCACGGTCAGCGAGAGCGTGTTGCAGGTACCGGTGGTGCAGTCGCTGCCCCCGACCCGGCACCAAGGCAGGCAGAAGTAGTTGACCTGATCGGTGAGGCATACCTGGCCGGCCGGGCAGAACGAGGTCGTCGCGTTGCAGTTGGTGGTCGTCGTGCCGACCGGGTAGCAGTCGGTCTGGTCCGTGCTGACGTAGATGCAGCCCTCGCCGGTGCCGGCACACGAGCTCGGATCCTGGAGCTGGCAGTCCAGCCGGCAGACGAGCAGGTTCGGAATGGGGTTGCTGTTGTTGTCGGTGAGGTTGACGCAGGCGTTGGTGTTGGGATCGCTGCAGTTGGTGCCGGCGGTGCCGCAGTAGGGGCGGCACACGTTCCAGATGCAGGTGAGGCCCTGCGCGCACTCGCCGGCGGTCTGCGTGCAGGCCTGCCCGATGCCCTTGGAGCCGGCGGACACGCATGACGCCGAGCCGTCGAGGGCCTTCTGGTCGACCTCGCAGGTGGAGTTCGCTCCGCAGCCGGACTGCGGATAGACGACACACGAGCTCGGCCCCGCTTCCTGGATGCCGCCACCCTCGGTCTGGGTGCCGCCACCGTCGGACTTGGTGCCGCCACCATCCGTCTTGGTGAGGCCGCCGTCGGTCTTGGTGACGCCGCCCCCTGTCGCGCACCCGGCAACGACAAGAAAGACTAGTGATGAAGCGTAGATAGCACCCGTCGCAAGTTGTCGCATGGCTTACCCCGGGCGTCTCCTTACCACCGTCGCGCCCGCGGGGCGAGTCAGGCCGCCACGATGCGGTTCCGGAGGATTCCGAGGCCGTCGACCTCGAGCTCCACGATGTCGCCGGCCTTGAGCCAGAGGTTGTCGGTGACCTTCGAGCCATTGAGCTCGAGCAGGCAGCCCGTGCCGCACGTGCCGGAGCCGATGACGTCCCCGGGGTGGAGCGTGACGCCGTAGCTCGCACGCTCGATGATCTGCGCGAAGGTCCACGTCATGTCCTTCACGTTGCCGCTCGAGAGCTCCTTGCCGTTCACGCGCGCCCGCATCGTGAGGTCGTACCGGTTGCCGTGCTCGGTGCGCGCGACGCGCGGTGCGAGCTCGTCGATCGTCACCAGCCAGGGCCCGAGCCCCGTCGCGAAGTCCTTTCCCTTGGCGGGGCCGAGCGACAGCTTCATCTCCTCCATCTGCATCGCGCGCGCGGAGAAGTCGTTCATGATCGTCATGCCGAACACGATCGCGTCCGCGTCGGCGGCCGAGACGTCGCGTGCCTCGCTGCCGATGACGATCGCGACCTCGAGCTCGTAGTCGAGCCGCTCGGCCTGCAGCGGCCGCACGGGCACGTCCCCCGGCCCCACCACGCCCTGGTGGTTGGTGAAGTAGAAGACGGGGAACTGATCGAACTCGGGGATCATCGGCAGACCGCGGTTCTTGCGCGCGGTCTCGACGTGCTGGCGGAACGCGTAGCCGTCGCGCATCGACGGCGGCCGTGGGATGGGCGCGCGGAGCGTGACGTCGTCGAGCTTGGTCGCCAGCGGGGCGCCGTCGAAGCGCTCCGGCAGCGCGGCACGCCCGTGGAGCTGCAGGATCTCGTCGGCCACGGGGCGGGCGCGGGAGGCGTGCTCCACGAAGCCCAGCACACCCTGGCCGTAAAGGTCCTGCACGTGCGCCTCGTCGCAGCGACGGCCGTGCGCGTGCTCGTGCCAGGCGAAAGCACGAGCGAGATCGATGACGTCGTCACCCGCCAGCAAGCCGGCGCGGTCATGCGCCGCGATCGACTGCGGATGGCGGTTCGAGGAGTGGAATCGATAGGTGACGAGCTTCACGGGAGCCCCATGTATCGCACGACCTGCCCTTTTTGGTACTCACATCCCATGCTTTCCACCTTTCGTTCCGCCATCGGCTCGAGCGTGCCGCAGTGATCCCTCGCGGCGCGTTCGTCTTGGTCAAGGAGGTGGCGCGGCACCTGCTGCGCCGGCCCGTCGTCGGCGTGGCGATCGCGGGGCGCGACGCGAGAGGGCGCTGGCTGCTGGTGCGCCGGGCCGACACGGGCGAGTGGGCTCTGCCGGGCGGAACGCTCGAGTGGGGCGAGACGCTCCCGGCGTGCCTGGCCCGCGAGCTCGCCGAGGAGGCCAACGCCACGCTCCGCGGGACGCCCGCGCTGCGCGGCGTGTACTCGGCCCCCTGGCGTGACCCTCGCTTCCACGGCGTCACGGTCCTCGTGAGCTGCGAGGTGGAGGCCTCCGCGCCCCAGGCGAAAAACCCGCTCGAGATCCGCGAAGCCCGCTTCTTCACCGACGACGAGCTTCCCGCGAAGCTCGCGTTCGGGATGGAGGACATGCTGCGGGCCGTGCAGCGCGGGGAGGCGCCCGTGCTGGAGTGATGATTTAGATCCTCGAGCCCCCTGACTCGTATCCCGGGTCATGGAGCGGATCGGCGAGTATCTGGTCTCCCGCCTCGTAGGTGAAGGTGGGATGGGACGCGTGTTCGAGGCCGAGGAACGGCTCTCGAAGCGGCGCGTCGCTTTGAAGGTGCTGCGTCCCGAGCTCGTTCGCGACGACGACGGGCGGCGGATGTTCATGAGCGAGATGCAGATCCTGGCGCAGCTCGAGCACCCCAACGTGGTGCGGAGCCTCGCCTCGCTCGAGCACGAGGGCCAGCCCGTCCTCGTGCTCGAGTACCTCGAAGGCAAGACCCTGCGGGAGGTCTTGAGCGAAGGCGGCGCGCTCCCCTGGGCGCAGGCCGTCGAGATCGGCTCGCAGGTGGCCTCGGCCCTCGCAGCCGCGCACGAGCACCAGCCGCCCATCGTCCACCGCGACCTCAAGCCCGAGAACGTGATGGTCCTGCCCGAGGGGCATGGCGGCACGACCGCCGAGCAGGCGACGGTGAAGGTGATGGACTTCGGCATCGCCAAGGTGCTCGAGCACGCGCAGGGCAAGAGCACGCAGAGCCTCGGCACGCTGCAGTACATGAGCCCCGAGCAGATCGACGCGCGGCCCGTCGACGCCCGCACGGATCTCTACGCGCTGGGCCTCTTGCTCTACGAGATGCTCGCGGGCGAGCCGCCGTTTCGCTCGGCGTCTCCGCGCGAGCTGTTGAACCTGCAGTGCACCGCCGAGCCGCCTCCGTTCCCCGACGACGTCGAGGTGCCCGCTGGCCTCGAGGAGCTGGTCTTCCAGCTGCTCGCCAAGTCGCCGGACGAGCGGCCCGAGTCGGCGGCCGTCGCGCTCGCAGCGCTCTCGCCGCTCCGCGTTGGCAAACGCCGCGGCAAGACGCCTACGACCGTGACCGAGCGCCTCGAGCGAAGCAAGCGGGAGATCCACGCGGTGACGCCGACGGGCACGCTGCGCTCGACGCCGACCCCACCGCGCCGCGTGGACACCGTCGCCCTGCTCGACAAGGCCGATAGACCGCGCGAGATCCGCGCTCGGACCGGCGTCGTGCTCATCGCGGCCGCTGCGCTGCTCTCCGGCCTCGCCACCTACGGAGCGCGCACGCACTACGCGCACGCGCGCTGGGCCCCGAAGGATCCTGGCGCCCAGCAGCAGCAGCCGCAGCAGGAGCACGGGGCTGACCGAGCCTGGTCGAGCTACTGATCGATGGCGACGCCGCCCGAGGCCGAGCGCTGGACGCCGCCCGGCGCGGACGCCGCTGCCGCCGAGGAGCTCGTCGCGCTGCAAAGAGACGAAGCAGTCGGCGGCTTTCTGAGCTTCACGCGGGAGGACGGCGGCGCGCTGCTGCTGACGCGCGCGCCGGCGCAACTCACGATCGCCTCCCTCGCGAAACCGCTGCCGTGGCGCGAGGCGCTCGAACGGCTCGCCTGCTTTGCCCGCGCGCTGGCCGCGTGCGAGAGGCGGAGCGCGAGGCTCGGGGCCCTGCTGCCCGAGGACCTCGTTCTCTCGCCGGTCTGTCATCTGCGCGCCGACGCCCTCGTGGCCGAGATGCTCTCGAGCGCGCCTCCGGCGAGCGCGCGGACGCCGACGCCGCGCTTCATGCCGCCGGAGCAGGCGTCGGGCGCTCCGTGGGACGCCGCCGCGCGCCGCTACGTGCTCGGCCTCGCCGCGTACCGGATGATCGCCGGCGCGCTACCGTTCTCGGGCGAGAGCCTGCGCCGCGATCTCGCCGAGCGCTCCTCGCGCGGGGTGCCGCCGTTCGACGACGCGATCGCGCGGGAGCTCCGGCCGGGCGTGCAGGCGTTCGTCCTGCGAACGCTCGCCCCGCGGAGCGCCGACCGGCCGCGAAGCGCGCACGAGATTGCGCGCGAGTGCGAAGCGCTGCTCGAGGACGCCTCGCCGGCTCCTCCGCGGCGGGCCCTGCGACCGTCCCGTCCCGCCGTCGCCGCTCCGCGCGCGACGAAGCCAACCGGCTCCGCGCCGCCGCGTAAGCGATGGGGACGCGAGAGGCTCCTTTCGATGGCGCTGGTAGGCGCGGGCGCGCTGGTCGCCGCCCTCGGTGCGCTGGCCGGGCCGGGCCCGCAGAAGACGGCGCGCGCACCCATGCCTCCGGCGGCGATGCGCGGGACGCGGCCTGCCGACTGCGCCGGCTGCCACCCGCGCGAGGTCGCCGAGTGGCAGCGCTCGGTCATGGCGCACGCGAGCAAGAGCCCGCTCTTCGGCGCGCTGGAGAGCGCCGTCGAGGAGCAGGTCGGCAAATCCGCGCGCTGCCCGCTCGGTGCCGGGGTGCTGCGTCACGCTGGCGGCGACGCGTGCTTCGACGAACGGACCGGCCTTCGCGTGACGGGCGCGGGCGGCGAGGGGTGGTGCATCAACTGCCACGCCCCTGGCGACAACCTGACCCGAGAACGCGCGCCGGAGTGGAGCGCAGTCGGCGATCCGCGGAGCAGGCAGCCGTTGCGCGACATCCTGTCGGACGCGTCCCTCGACGGCATCTCGTGCGCCGTGTGCCATCAGACGGTGGGCCCCGTGGGCCCACATCGGGAGGGGCTCGGCGGCGCCTACGATGGCAACGCGACCTGGACGAGCTTCGTGACCGGCTCGGAGTTCGCCTCGCGGCCCGAGGACAACGCCGGCGTCTTCGGCATCGGCAACAGCGGCTACCGCCTCGATCCGCTCGCGCTCGCGCCTTCGCACCGGCCCGACGCCCGGACGCCCGTGCACGGCTCGCCATCCGCCTCCACGGAGGCCTACCTGCGCTCGAGCGAGCTCTGCGGCGCGTGCCACGACGTGCGCCTCTTCGGCACCGACGTCCTCGGTGCCGCACGCTCGAGCGAGGCGAGAGCTCGGACTGACGGGCCGATCGGCGCAGAGGACTTCAAGCGGCTGCGCAACGCCTACAGCGAGTGGCGCGCGTGGGCGGACGGCGAGCGGAGCGCGGGGCGAACGCCGGCCACCTGTCAGGGCTGCCACATGAGCCAGTACCCCGGCGTGTGCCAGGCCGCCGCCGGGTCGCCCGGCGACGCGGACTGCCCGAAGGGGACGCGCTTCGCCGCGCGCCCGCCCGCCGTGCGCGCCGTGTCGCACTACTTCACGAGCGTCGAGGTGCCGCTGACGCCGGACTACCCCGACGAGTTCGCGAGCGACTCGTCGCTCGACGGCTTCGGCGTCCCGATCGGCCTGCGCCAGCGCCGCGATATGCTCTTGCGCCACACGTTCCGCATGGCGATCGATGGGGCGCGCCGCAGCGGCGCCGAGCTGCGCGTCCCCCTCGAGATCGAGAACGTCGGCGCGGGCCACCGCGTGCCCGCGGGTTTCAGCCAGGAGCGCGAGATCTGGGTGGAGCTCGAGGTGCGCGACGCGCGCGGCGGGCTCGTCTACCAGGTCGGCCACGTCGACAGGCCCGACGAGGACCTCGCGGACAAGCGCTTCTTGCGCGTCAGCACGGCGGACGACGCGCGTGACCTCGCCGGTCGGCCGCTCGGGGTGTTCGGCGCCGACGTCGTCGACGGGCCGGACGTCGGTCAGTGGTCGCCGCCGCCGAGCCGCGGGGGCACGTCTTTCATCGGCAAGGGGCTGGTCAATTTCCAGAACGGCTTCCTGCGGTGCGTGCGCTGCATCGGCACCGTCGACCCGAGCGGCGTCTGCCAGCCTGCGCAAGGCCAGGGGCGCACGCGCGCGGACCGCTTCGACGACGGCGCCTACGACATCGACACTGGCGAGTGCCGCTCGAACCTCTCCGGGACGAACGCGCTCTTCGAGACCTACTTCCCGATCGGCGCGCTCGACGCCGATCGGGGCGTGACCAAGGCGCCCGACGCGATCGTCGACACGCGGTCGGCGCCGCCCGGCGTACCTGTACACTACACGTATGTCCTCGACGCGGGG
>DATIQP010000050.1:0-7756 GCA_035470765.1 Polyangiaceae bacterium
CGCTGGCCCGGCTCGACGAGCGGGCGCGCGAGGTGCGCGTACACGGTCACGAGGCCGCGCCCGTGGTCCAGGAACACCTTGCGGCCGCCGCGGTGGAACTCGCTCGAGACCCGGAGCACACGGCCCGGCGCCGCCGCCACGACCTCCGTGCCCGGCGGGATCGCGAAGTCCGTCCCGTTGTGGCTGTCGTAGGTATTGCGGCCTCCGCGGAAGTCGCGCACGTCCGTCACCCGGACGGACCAGCCGAGCTCGGGCGGCGGCTGCCGGTAGTTGAAGAGGTTCACGACGGGCACGAGGCGGCCGCGCGGCTTGCGGCCGAGCCAAAGCGGGACCGCGTAGCGAGGCTGGAACTGTCGCAGCGAGGTGAGATCGAAGCGCGACTTCGGCGTCGAGCCGTCGCCTCGTACGGCGATCCACGCGTCGCCGAGGGTCTTGCCGAGCGGTCGCAGGCCCAGTGCCTCCACGAGTCCGATTCGTTCGCGCATGCGAGGCTCGACTCTAGTGCGCGCCGGCTTCGCCGTCACTTCCGGCTGCCGCAGAGGCGGCCCGCCGCGCCTGCGGTCGCGCTCGCAGCGCCGAGATCACGGCTGTCGACGGTGACGGTGAGGGCAGGGCGCGAGACGCCGTCGTCGCACTTGATGGCGGGGGCCGCCGCGAGGCGCAGCGCCACGCCGTCTTCGCGGATGGTGATGGTGCCGCCGAGCGGCGCGTCGCCGGCGCCGAACCCGAGCTTGCCGCGCTGGATCTCCGCCGAGGCGCCGCTCGCCGCGGAGAAGGCGCCGTCGAACGTCAGCGTCGTGGGGTGCGCGCCCGGCAGGACGAATCCGTCGACCGTCACGGCCGCGGACCCGGCCCAGGTCTTCGCTCGGCGCTCGGCGTGGATCGTCGCGTCGATCGCGACCTTGTCGTTCGGCCCGGCGCCGAACGCGTCCGGTTTCACGGCAATGTCCGCCGGCGACGCTCGTACGAGGCGCATGTCCAGCTTGCCCGTGTCGGGGCCGAGCGTCATGTCCGCGCTGTAGTTCATCTGGTGCGTCTCGTTGAACACCAGGTGCAGCGCGTAGCTCGGGCCGGTGCGGCTCATGTCGAAGAGCCACGGTCCCATCGGTCCGAGCGGCGTGCCGAGGTCGATCGTGGAGGGGCTCACGACGAAGTCCTCGCCGAGCCGACGGCCTTCCTTCGGGGAGAAGTCCACGGCCACGCTGCGAGCTTCGAGGCGCGTACCCGCCCCGGAGGGCTGGTTCCACACGACGTGCCCACCCTCGATGCGCATGCGCTGCACCGTCGGCGGAAGCCCGAGCACCGTCCCCTCGGCGTGGGCCGTGCTCCACCGGTCGAGCGAGCTGACGAAGGCCGGATACGCCACGTTCACGTTCAGCTCGACGTCTCGCGCGACGACGCTCGTCGGGTCCAGGTTCTTGTCGAGGTCGACGAGGATCTCCCGCGCGTGCGCCGTCGCGCCCGGCACCTCCACCGAGGTGAGCGTCACGCCGACGAGGCGGGCCGTGCCCAGCTGCGCGTAGAGGTCGACCTCCTCCACCGTCGCGACGATGCCGCGCCGTGCGAGGCCGTCCACGTAGCTCTTGCGGACGAGCGAGGGGGCGCCGAGTAGCCCCACGAGGAACGCCGCGAGCACCGCGAGGATGATGACGCTCCCGTAGCGACCGCGGCTCGAGCCCATCTTCTGCACGGTCGTCTTCGCCGGCTTGGCATGCTCGGTGGGGATGGGCGGCGCCTCGAGCGAGCCGGGCAGGCTGGCCGCCGACCCCGAGGGCACTTGAAACGGATCCTTGAAGCTCGGCAGCGAGCTCGAGTCGTCGGGCCGTCGCGGCAGCGCGCGCGGGGAGGCGGCCGCGGTCGGGGGCGCCGCCGCGTAGGGTCCGGACAGGACGTTCGTGTCGGCGCGCTCCTCGAGCGCGGGCGCGCTCCTGCGCTCCATGCGCGTCGATTCGACTTGCCGCGCGGAGGGTGGCGGCGTCGGCGCGAGCCGCTGCGATGGAGGCGGCGTGGGTGTGTGCCTCATCGCGGGCACGGGACCCGAGCGCGACGCCGGCGGCGCGGGTACCCCCGGCTTCATGCGCGACGCGGACCTCGACGAGACGATGTCGCCGGTCATGATGCGATCGGACGCGATGTCGGCGACGAGCTCGCGCGTGCTCGCCATGTTGTCGGCCCCGGCCGCCTCGATCTCGTGGATTCGCTCCTGGCGTTCGGCGAGCGCCTTGGCGGCGACCTCCTCGACCCACGTGCCCACCTGCGCCGGCGTGGCGGGCGTCACCGTCTCCTCGAGCGCCATCGCCATCTCGCGGGCGGTCGCGTAGCGCGCGTTCTGGTCGAGCGCGAGCCCGCGCACGACGATGGCGTCGAGGGCGGGCGGGATCTCGGGAGCGAAGTCGCTCGGTGGGTCGACCTTCTGCATGCGCGCGCGCATCAAGAGGGCGGACTGCGAGTCGCTGTCGAACAGTCGTTGCCCAGTCAAGCACTCCCAGAGCACGACCGACGCCGAGAAGATGTCCGTGCGCCGCGTGACCGGCTCGCCGAGGAGCTGCTCGGGCGCCATGTAGACGAGCTTCCCTTTCAGCTCGCCCTCGCGCGTGAGGTGAACCTGGTCGGCGGCCTTGGCGATGCCGAAGTCGAGCACGCGGGCGACGCCGTCGACGCCGACGATGATGTTCTGCGGGGAGATGTCACGGTGGACGATGCCGAGCGGCTCGCCCTTCTCGCTCTTCGCCTCGTGGGCCGCGTGCAGGCCGTGCAGCATCGCCGAGATGATGGCGGTCGTGATGCGCAGCGGGATGCGCTCGTTCTTCGCGCGGAGCACCCGGTTGATGCGCGAGAGCGCCTCGCCGTGGATGTACTCCATGACGAGCAGCACCTCGCCGCCCTCGACGATGACGTCGAGCGGCTGCACCACGTTCGGGTGTCGGATGCGCGTGACGAGGCGCGCCTCGTCCAGGAACATCGCGAGGAAATCCGGATCCTTCGCGAACTGCGGGTGCATCCGCTTGATGGCGACCAGCTTGGCGAAGCCGCCCGCGCCGCCCATCCGCCCGATGTGGACCGTCGCCATCCCCCCGGAGGCGAGCTCACCGTGGACCGTGTAGCGGCCCACGTTCCACGCAACGGCGTCGTCGAGCGGCATTTTGCTTGAGACCTATCACGAAGCGCGGCAACTTGGGGCCGAATGGCCCGAGCGACTCCAGCGTGGCTACCGCTGCTCCAGCCTCAGTTTGCACCGGATTTCTTCGCGAGCGATGCAGAATCGCTCGCGACCTTCGGGCGCGACTGGACCAAGGTCTACGAGCCACGCCCGGGAGCCATCGCTCTGCCGCGGACGACCGCGGACGTGTCCAAGCTGCTCGCTCTCTGCGAGGGCCATCGGGTCCCGATCGTCCCTTCGGGCGGCCGTACGGGCCTCGCCGGCGGAGCCGTGGCTCGCGACGGCGAGCTGGTCCTGTCGCTCACGCGCATGATGCGCATGGACGCGGTCGACCGCCTCGGCCAGACGCTGCGCGTCCAGGCGGGCGCGGTCACCGAGGCCGTCCACGCGCACTGCGCGCCGCACGGGCTCACCTGGCCCGTCGACTTCGCGTCGAAGGGCTCGAGCACCGTTGGCGGCAACATCGCCACCAACGCGGGTGGTGTGCGCGTCATCCGTTACGGCCTCACGCGCCAGTGGGTGCTCGGCCTCCAGGTGGTCCTCGCCGGTGGGCGCGTGCTCGAGCTCGGCGGCGCGCTCGAGAAGAACAACACCGGCGTCGATCTACGTCAGCTCTTCATCGGCAGTGAGGGCATCCTCGGCGTCGTGACCGAGGCGACCCTCAAGCTCGCGCGCCTGCCCGGCCCCGCGCGGGTGATGCTCTTCGCGGTGCGCGACCTCGGCGCCGTGCTCGCGCTCTTCCAGCACGTGCGAAGCTCGCCGCTCTCGGTGGCGGCGTTCGAGTTCTTCACCCGCCCGTGCCTCGATCGCCTGCTCGCCCACCGCAAGCTTCGCGATCCGTTCGCCGCGCCGGCCAGCCACTACGTGCTGGTCGAGATCGAGGCGCCCGGCGCCGAGGCGGCGGACGTCGAGCCGCTCGTGGCGTCCCTCTTCGAGGCCGGGCTCGCCGAGGACGGCGTCATGGCGCAGCACGCGGCGCAGGCCGCGGAGCTCTGGGCGCTGAGGGAGGGAATCAGCGAGGCGCTCTCGGCGACTGGGATGCCGCACAAGAACGACATCGCCCTCCCGATCGCCGCCCTCGATGCATTCTGCAACGAGTTCTACGGCGTCTTCGCGGAGCGCTATCCGGGCTGGGAGATCTGCCTTTTCGGCCACATCGGCGACGGCAACCTCCACGTCAACGTCATGAAGCCCGACACGCTCTCGAAGGAGGAGTTCCTGGCGCGCACCCACGAGGCCGACGCCGCGCTCTTCGCGCTCGTCCGCAAGCACGGCGGCAGCATCTCGGCCGAGCACGGCATCGGCTTGCTCAAGCGCGACTTCTTGGGTTACTCGCGCAGCCAGGACGAGATCGGGATCATGCACGCGCTCAAGCGCGCGCTCGACCCGCACGGGCTCTTGAACCCAGGCAAGGTGCTCTGAGTCAGCCGCCGCCGCCCGCGTCCGCCGGGCCGCCGAAGCACGAGCCCAGGCACTGGACGAAGGGCTGGCACGCGGTGTCGTTGGCGCACGCGGTCACCGCCGCTGCGGCGCAACCCCCGGCGTCGGGGTTCAGCAGGCACGCCCCGCACGTCTGGCTCGGGGCCTGGCCGTTGCAGAGGTTGTTCCCGCAGACGTTGTTCCCCTTGCAGTCGCCGGGCGTCGTGCACGCGCACGTCCTCTCGCTTTCGCGCACGGAGACCGCCGCATCGGGGTAGAGGTTGGCGCAGCACGCGCGGCAGCCGGTGCCGGTGCCGACGCAGGGCCCGTCCGGACCGGCGTCCACGGGGGGCACGACGTCGGGCAGGCCGGTGTCGGTGCCGGTGCCGGTGTCGGTGCCGGTGCCGGTGTCTTGGGTGGTCGCGTCGTTGCCGCCGTCGATGGCGGTGGAGTCGCTCCCGCCGCACGCGCCGATGAACGCCGCCGCGCCGGAAGTGGAGACGAGCGCGACGAGGAAGGCCAAACGTTGCGTCTTCATGACCCGATCGTGCCACCACTCTCGAAGCGTGGACAAGTACCTTTACGCGGCGAGACGGACTGCGTCACTGCACGCGATGGAGCGGCAAAAGGCGTCGCTGCGACAGGCTGTTCGCGAGGGCGAAGCCGGCGAGCGTGAGCCGCATGCGCGTCGCGTCGACGAAGCCTTCGACGTCGAGCTGGCGGACGGCGTCGCGGACGTCCTCGCGACGGAGCCTCCGCGTGCGGACGCCGTCCTGCGCCGGGACGTCCTCTTCCTGGACGCCGAGCAAGTCGCAGAGCGCGCCGAGATCGAGGTGTCGCCGCGTCCTGTGGGCGTCGAGCAGCGCGCGCAGCGCGTGGGTCGCGAGCGCGAGACGCCGCTGGGCCGGAGTGGTGGACTGCCTGGTCTGGGTCTTGAGTGCTGCCGAGCTCATGAAAGCCTCCCGTATGTTCGAAGATTCGTCGTGCCACTCCGAGCTCTCGCCCAAGGCTCGAGCGTGCGGCAGTGGGCGCGTCCGCCTCGACGCGCTCGCGATCCATTGATGCAAGGATGTGGCCAAGAGGGGTCCCATGTGGGACCGCGGAGGTGCGTGTATCATGCACGCGAGACGTCGCGCACTTGCAAAACGCGCTCCTGATGCACTTCGATAAGTGCTTCGCGAACGGCGCCGTGCGGCGGATCCACGCGCTGGATCGAGCGCGCACCGGCGGGTCGCACGGCGGCGATCAGGGCAAGCCGCGGACGAGCGCGACCGCGAAGAAGAGCACGGCGAGCGAGAGCACCATCGTCACGCGGCCGATCCACGACGCGATCCGGCGCGTGCGCAAGGCGCGCGGCGAGCCCGGCTCGCGCTCCATGATCTCGACGGCGCGCTTGCCGCTCAGGATGTCGTGCGCGACCGAGACGAGCAGCACGAGCACGACGAGCGCGAGCTTGTAGTCGAGCGCCCGGCCGAACGCGGACTCGCGGAACGCGGCCTTGCCGAAGTCCGAGAGGCCGATACCGCGGAAGCCGAGCTGGAAGATCCCGGTCACGATGAGCACCACGAGCGACACCCAGCCCAGCGTGCGGAAGCGCGTGCCCATGGCGCGAATGAGCGCGGGAGCCGAGGTGCGAAGGTCGGGGCGCCTCAGCGTGGGCACCACCACGACGGCGAAGAAGATCATCGAGCCGATCCACGCCGTGGCGGCAATGACGTGCACCCAGACGGTCAGCGTGTAGGCCCACATCTCGGTCAGCGGCTCCGATTGAGCAGCGGGCCGTCGTAGTGCGGCGCGGGGGGCACGGCCGGCAACTCGCGGAGCTGCTGGACGATGGCCTCGGCCTCGGCCTCGTCCTTCGTGAGCGCGTCGCACTGGGCGTACACGCCCCTTTCGCCTTACTCGAGAGGGTTGTGCTCCGCGAGGACCGCGCGCAGGCTCGCGCAGATCTCGAGGGTCGGCGTGGGCACGAGGAGCTTCGCGATCTTGCCGTGGTCGACGCGGAGCCGGACGGCCTCCTTCAAAGGCTCGCCCTGGCGATCGCGGGCGAACCGGAGCAGGACCTTCTCCTCCATGGCGATGTGTTTGAGGAGCCGTCGCCGGAACTCCTCGAACGGCTCGAGCTGGATGGGAGAGCCGTCGCGGGCATCGGCGCGGGCGAGCAGGGCATCGAGCTCGGCGTGGTCGGCGGTCATGAACGCTTCGATGGGACGCATCACCGGCTTGCCTCCTTCACCGCGCGCACGAGGGGGCCCACGTCCGCGCCCAGATCGTCGCTCCGCGCGACCGGGCGGCCATCTCGATCGAGGACCGTGAGAACGGAGGAGTGAGAGAAGCCACCTTCGGGAAGCTGGTGATAGGTGATGCCGAGCGCGGCGGCAAGCGGGCGCACCTCGTCGTCGGCCCCGGCGACGAGCTTCCAGCGGCCGAGGTCGAGCTGCCGGCGGTCGGCGAGGGCGCGCAGGGCCGCGGGCGTGTCGTGCTCGGGGTCGAAGCTCACGAGGAGCACGCGGAGCTCGGCGCGCGCCTCCGCCGGGAGCGCGGCCTCGACGTCGCGGATGCGGGAGATGATCAGCGGGCACGCGGCCGGACACGAGCCGTAGAACATGCTGACGACGACGGGGTGGCCGCGAAACACGTCGAGCCCCGCTGCCGAGCCGTCCTGATCGCGAAGGCGAACCGACAGCGGGTAGATCGACGGCCGAGCGTCGGCGACGGCGGGCGGCGGGCTGACGGAACAGGAGCTGGGGGCCTGGACGCTGGCGGCGTCGAGGGCGAGCAGCCCGGCGAGGATCACGGCCCACGTTCGCGTCATGGAGTGCTCCGGTTGGGTAGAGAAGAGGCGCAACGAAAGCCGAGGTTGCGCGTGGTGTAGGCCGCGCGCAGCGAGGTGCGGAACGCGACGCGCTCGAACGCGGGGAAGCTCGACGCGCTCGCCTTGGTCGCGCCGCTCGCGACGACGCCGCAGAAGCCGCGCGCGCCCGTGTCTCCGAACGCCGTCGCAGCGTTTCCGAAGTCCGAGACCCACTCCCAGACCAGCCCGTGCAGATCGTAGATGCCCCAGAAATTGGGCGCTCCGGCGCGCACGGGACCGGGCCTCGCCGCGGCGGGGCGCGAGTAGACCGCGAGCAGCTCCGCGCCCCATGCGGGGTCCGCGTCGCCGTCGGCACGTGTCCG
>DATIQP010000051.1:0-4951 GCA_035470765.1 Polyangiaceae bacterium
GCGCGCGGGGTCGAGGAACTTGTTGCCGTGCCAGCCCGTCGCCGCGGGGCCGGTCTCCGCCTCGCCGTCGCCGACGACGCACGCCACGATCAGATCGGGGTTGTCGAACGCGGCGCCGAACGAGTGCGCGAGCGAGTAGCCCAGCTCGCCGCCCTCGTGGATCGAGCCCGGCGTCTCGGGCGCGACGTGGCTCGGCACGCCGCCCGGGAACGAGAACTGCCGGAACAAGACGCGCATGCCCTCCTCGTCCTCGGAGACGTTTGGGTACATCTCGCCGTAGGTGCCTTCGAGGTAGGTGTTCGCGACCATGGCAGGGCCGCCGTGGCCGGGGCCGCACACGAAGAGCACGCTCACGTCTCGCTCGCGGATGACGCGGTTCAAGTGCGCGTAGAGGAAGTTCAGGCCGGGCGTCGTCCCCCAGTGGCCGAGCAGGCGTGGCTTGACGTGCTCGCGCCGCAGCGGCTCGTGGAGCAGCGGGTTGTCGCGCAGGTAGATCTGCCCGACGGACAGGTAATTCGCGGCCCGAAAATACGCGTCGATCGCGTCCCATTCCCCGCTCATGCGGTGAACGGTAGTGCCGCTCGGAGCCGATGGCGAGAGGGCGGGGGGCGCGCGCGGCGCCTGCGTCGACCTGCGCGCGGCTTGCGCGTGACGCCCAGCCTTTCTGCTTCGACGCTTGACGTCGTCACGGATTCGGTCTCTGGCTAGCGGCCCATGAACAAGGTTCTGCCGGTCTTGGTGGCCCTCTTCCTCGTGGCCTGCAGCAGCGGCCCGAGCCCTTCCAACGACGCCGGCTCGGAGGGCTCGCCGGGAACGGACACCGGCACCGGCGGCGGATGCCCCACCGTGGTGTTGCCGACCACGCTCCCTCTCACCTACGACGGCAACACGACCGGCAAGCCGGACCTCGTGGCGAGCACGCGGCTCGAATGGGGCAACGCGCCCGACGACGCGCTGCTCTTCGTCGCGCCCTCGGCGGGCACCTACACCGTGGCGATGACGGCAGATCCGTCGAACAACGGCGGCTGCGGCGCGAGCGCGCAGGAGTACGCCAACGTCGGGACCTCGACTTGCTACGACGAGAGCGCGTGCCCCGCGTCCGGCAGCACCGCCACGATCGATGGCGTCTACACCGCGACCGGCGCGGCCACGACCGACCTCGCGCTCACGGCCAATCAGCACGTGCTCCTCTTCGTGAGCTGCACGACGTGGAGCAGCGTGCAGTCCGGGGCCTACACGCTCACGATCACCAAGAAGTAGCTCGATGAGGCTCGTTCACTTCGCGTCGCTCTGCGTCCTGCTCGTTGCCTGTGGCGACCAGCCGCAGGTCGCCGGTGACGGCGGAGATGGAGGCGCGGCCGACGTCGCGAGCCAGGGCGACGTCGTCGCCGAGGTCTCCGCGGCCGAAGCGGGCCCGTCCGTCGTCGTCCGTCTGATGGCCGGTAACCTCTCGAGCGGCAGCTCGCAGACCTACGACCCAGGCGAGGGGATCCGCATCTTCCAGGGCCTCGTGCCCGACGTCGCGATGATCCAGGAGTTCAACTACGGCACCGACTCGACGACGGACATCCGCACCTTCGTCGACACCGCGTTCGGCACGCAGTTCAGCTACGTCCGCGGGCCGGGCACTCAGATCCCCAACGGCGTCATCAGTCGTTTTCCGATCCTCGCTTCGGGCGACTGGACCGATCCGCAGGTCGCCAACCGCGACTTCGTCTGGGCTCGAATCGACGTGCCGGGTCCGCACGATCTGTGGGCGGTGAGCGTGCACCTCTTGACGACGGGCGCCACCGCGCGCAACGCGGAGGCCACGGCGCTCGTAGGAGTGATCCAGCAGAACGTGCCGCAGGGTGACTTCTTGGTGGTGGCGGGAGACTTCAACACGGCGTCGCGCGCGGAGCCTTGCGTGGCGACGATGAGCCAGATCGCACTGGCGAGTGGCCCGTACCCCGCGGACCAGGCGGCCAACGAGAACACCAACGCGACGCGCGCGTACCCCTACGACTGGGTGCTCGCGAGCCCGGCGCTCGACGCGCTCGCCGTCCCCGTGGTCATTGGCTCGAGCTCGTTCGCGCACGGCCTGGTGTTCGACAGCCGCGTGTACACCCCGCTGACCGACGTCCCGCCGGTGCTGCAAACCGACAGCGCGGCGACGAACATGCAGCACATGGGCGTGGTCCGGGATTTCGCACTGCCGCAGTGACCACGGCACGAGCGGGTGGCGGCTCTAGATCGCCTTCACCAGGTCGATCTTGTGCCCCTTCGGGCATTTCACGACCATCAGCTGCTGCGCCTTCTCGTCGACCTTCACCTCGGCCCCGCACTGCGGGCACCGCACGACGATGTCTTGTTGCTTGGGCTCGGTCATGGCGTCACTTCTTCTCGCTCTTCTCGTGGTGTCCGCCGAACGCCTTCCGCATCGCGCTCAGCAGCTTGTTCTGGAACTCCGCGTTACCCCGCGAGTCGAAGCGCGAGTAGAGCGACGCGCTGAGCACGTGCGTCGGCACGCCCTCCTCGATCGCCGCCTGCACGGTCCACCGGCCCTCGCCCGAGTCGCTCACCTTGCCGCCGAACTCCTCGAGGTGCGGGCTCGCCGCGAGCGCCTCCGCGGTGAGATCGAGCAGCCACGACGCGATGACGCTCCCGCGCCGCCACACCTCGGTGACGTCGGCGAGGTTCATCTCGTACTGGAAGTACTCCGGGTTGCGCAGCGGCGAGGTCTCGGCGTCCTTCTCGTGCGTCTGCTTGCCGATGTTGGCGTTCTTGAGGATGTTCAGGCCCTCGGCGTACGCCTGCATGATCCCGTACTCGATGCCGTTGTGGACCATCTTGACGAAGTGGCCCGCGCCGGCCGGCCCGCAGTGGAGGTAGCCGTCCTCAGCCGTCCCGCCGAGCTTGTCGCGCCCGGGCGTGCGCGGTGCGTCGCCCTTGCCCGGCGCGAGCGCCTTGAAGATCGGGTCGAGGCGCTCGACGCTGGCCTTGTCGCCGCCGATCATCAGGCAGTAGCCGCGCTCGAGGCCCCAGACGCCGCCGCTCGTGCCGACGTCGAGATAGTGGATGCCCTTCGGATCGAGCCGCTTGGCGCGATCGACGTCGTCCCGGTAGAACGAGTTGCCGCCGTCGATGAGGATGTCGCCTTTGTCGAGCTTGGACGCGAGCTCTGCGATCGTCGAGTCGACGAACGCGGCCGGCACCATCAGCCAGATGGCGCGCGGCTTGTCGAGCTTCGCGAGAAAATCGTCGATCGACTTCGCGCCGGTCGCGCCTTCCTTCGCGAGGCCGTCCACGGCCTGCGCCGAGACGTCGTAGACGACGCACTTGTGCCCCGCCCTCATGAGGCGGCGCACCATGTTGGCTCCCATTCGTCCCAGGCCGATCATTCCGAGCTGCATCGCAGGGTTCCTTTCCGTGTCGTCGTCTTGGTGGTTCAGTCGCGCGGCGGCGGCGGGATGGTCTTGATGCGGCTCGCCTCCGCGATCTCGTTCCACTCGCGGCCGTCGCGGGCCATGAGCGCCGTCGCCTCCGCCGGGCCCCACGAGCCCGCCGGGTAGATGGGGATCCTGTTCGATTTGGGCCACGCCTCGAGCAGCGGCGCGATGACGGACCACCCGGCCTCCACCATGTCGGCGCGCTGGAACAGCGTGGCGTCGCCGAGCATGCAGTCGAACATCAGCCGCTCGTAGCCCGTGCTGCGCTGCTTCTGGAAATAGTCCTCGTACTCGAAGCTCATTCGCACGGTGCCGATGTTCATGATCGTGCCCGGCACCTTCGCGCCGAAGCGCACCGAAAGGCCCTCGTTCGGCTGGATGTCGAGCACCAGCTGGTTGGGCAAGAGCTCTCCGATGTTCGTGCGCCGGAAGAGCAAGAACGGCGGCTTCCTGAACTGGATGGCGATCTCGGTGCGGCGCTTGGCGAGCCGCTTGCCCGTGCGGATGTAGAAGGGGACGCCGGCCCACCGCCAGTTGTCCACGGCGAGCTTCATCGCGACGTACGTCTCGGTGCGCGAGTCCTTGGCCACCTGCGGCTCGGAGCGATAGTCCGGCAAGAACTGGCCGCCCGCTCCGCCGGCGCCGTACTGGCCGCGCACCGCGAGCTGCTGGACCTGGTCGGCGGGGATGGGCTGGATGGCGCGCAGCACCTTCACCTGCTCGTCGCGGATCTGATCGGCGTGGAACGAGATCGGCGGCTCCATCGCCGTGAGGCTCAGGAGCTGCATGATGTGGTTCGGCACCATGTCGCGCAGCGCGCCGGCGTGGTCGTAGTAGCCGCCGCGGTGCTCGACGCCGAGCGTCTCGGCCACGGTGATCTGCACGTGGTCGACGTAGTTGCTGTTCCAGATCGGCTCGAACATGGCGTTCGCGAAGCGGAGCACCATGATGTTCTGCACGGTCTCTTTGCCGAGGTAGTGGTCGATCCGGTAGATCTGGCTCTCCTCGAGGACCTTTCGAAGCTCCGCGTTGAGCGCGCGCGCCGAGGCGAGATCGTGGCCGAAGGGCTTCTCGATGATCACGCGGCGGAACCGGCCGTTCTCGGTGACGAGGCCGGCGTCGCCGAGCTGCTTGGCCACCTTGCCGAAGAACGACGGCGCGGTCGCGAGGTAGAAGAGGGCGTTGGCCTTGCACTGGTGCTTGGCGTCGACCTCCTCCATCTTCGCCTTGAGCGCCGCGTAGGTCGCCGGGTCCGCGAAATCGCCGCCGACGTAGTAGATGCGCTTGCTGAACCACTTCCAGTTGTCGAACTTGAGCACCTCGGGGTCCAGCTCGGCGATGTCGCTCTCGACCTTCTTGCGGAACGAGTCGTCGTCCATCTTCTCGATGGCCACGCCGATGACGGCGAACTGCGCGTCGAGCAGGCCGTCCTTGGCGAGGTTCATGAGCGAGGGCACGAGCTTGCGCTTGGTCAGGTCTCCGGTCGCGCCGAAGATGACCATCGTGCAGGGAGGCGCGCCGTG
>DATIQP010000052.1:0-16468 GCA_035470765.1 Polyangiaceae bacterium
GGTGCAAGACATCAACGCGGTGGTCGGGCGCATCGTGGCGCTCCTCAAGGCGAACAAGAAGGGCCTCCGCGCCGAAGAGATCCGCACGAAGCTCGGGCTCGACCGCCGCGAAATCCCGCGTCCTCTGGCCGAGGCGCTCCACAAGAAGCTCGTGTCGAAGCGCGGAAAGAAGCGCGCGACCACCTACTTCGCGGCCTAATAACTGCTTGGCGCGGCCTCCTAGGCCGTGCTAAACACCCGCGCTCCCCATGCCTAGCGAAGCCATTCAGTGCAAGCCGCTCGAGGTCCTGGTCAGTGACCGTGGAATCGAGCGCGCCATCAAGATGCTCAAGCGCAAGCTCGCCTCCGAAGGCGTCCTCCGCGAGTTGAAGATGCGCCGCCACTACATGAAGCCCAGCGTCAAGCGCCGCAAGAAGCAGGCGGAAGCCGCACGCCGCCGCCGCAAGCGCGCCAAGCTCGACGCCGCCCCGCCGAAGTAGCGCTCGCTACACTCACTCACTGCCGTACGCTCGAGCCGCCGGCGAGAGTTCGCGAGGGCGTCATCTTCGGCCTGGCGGAGAACCTCGAGCAGCACGGCAAGATGTACTGCCCGTGGGCTCCCGTCGAGCCGCGCGCCCGAGCGCAGCGAGGGATGGTCGCGAACGAGAACCGGCGGAGTCCAAGGCGAAAGGCCACGAGCTGGTGTGCGCGTGCACGCCGCACGTGGCGGAGGACGCCATCGGTGCGCTGCTCGCCGGACGCGAGCCGGCGGTGGCCGAGACGCAGGCCATAGGCTCCAGCGTAAAGTGGAAGTAGGCCGCCGCGTGCTATCACAATGGGTATGGTTGCCTTCAGGGGATTGCTTTTCGCGACTTGTATTTGTGCGGCTTGTGGCGGCTCTCCGAAATCGGACGCCGCCTCGGTGACGGCTTCGGCGCCGGCGCCTGCTGCGGGGGCGTCGAGCGGTGGCAAGCTGCCACCGGAGGAAATCCAACGCGTCGTTCGCGCCGGCTTCTCGAGCTTCAAGCCGTGCTACGACGACGCGCTCAAGAAGGATCCGCATGCCCGCGGGCGGACGTCCACGCGCATCATCATCGACAGGACGGGGCACGTGAGCTTGAGCAGCGACCTCGGCTCGACGGGCACGCTCCCGCCCGAGATGGGCACGTGCGTCGCGAGCCGTTTCGAGCAGCTCGAGTTTCCGCCGCCCGAGGGCGGCAACGTCACCGTCGTCTACCCGCTCGTCTTCGGCGGTTCGCCGGACGATCAGTCCGGTGGGATCGCGATGGGGTCGTCGAGCAGCGCGGCGTTCGACAAGGAAGCGGCGGCGAAGGCTATGAACGACGCCGCCAAGAAGGCGGAGTCGTGCGCCAAGCCGAGCGGGCCGAAGGGCGCGGGGCACATCCAGGTGACCTTCGATGCGTCCGGTCACGTCACCGCGACCGAGCTCGACGCCGGTCCTTTCGCCGGCACCTCCGTGGGAGTGTGCATCTCGGCCCACTTTCACGAGGCCCACATCCCGGCGTTTTCTGGCAGCACGGTGACGGTCGGCAAGAGCCTCACCATCCCCTGAAAGCCGGCAAAAGCCGGGGCAGCTCGGCGCGGAAAGATGGTAAGGTGCCCGCGTGACACTGCCTGCATTGCACCGTCCGCCGGCGCGCTCGACCCGTTTCGGGGCGCCCTCGCACTTCAACCCCGCCTCGCCTCCCGTCGATCAGGTCGCGGTCGAGGAGCGCGTCGCCGCGCTCGCGAAGCGCTCGATCAAGAAGGCGTCGAAGGTCGCCGGGCTGCGCCTCGCCGTGGCGATGATCGACCTCACCACGCTCGAGGGCAAAGACACGGCCGGCAAGGTCCGCCAGCTTTGCCGCAAGGCCCTGCTGCCTCTCGAGACGGATCCCAGCATCGGCCCCGTCGCCGCGGTGTGCGTCTATCCGAACCTCGTGCCCACCGCGAAGAAGGCGCTCGCCGGCTCCACGGTGAAGGTGGCAAGCGTGGCGACGGCGTTCCCCTCCGGCCAGTCGCCGCTCTCGGTGAAGCTCGACGACGTCCGCCGGGCCGTCGAGCTCGGCGCCGACGAGATCGACATGGTCATCGACCGTGGGGCGATGCTCTCCGGCGACTACCAGAAGGTGTTCGACGAGATCGCCGCGACGAAGGAAGCGTGCGCGCAGGCCCACCTCAAGGTCATCCTCGAGACCGGCGAGCTCGGCTCCCTCGACATCGTGCGCAAGGCGAGCGAGATCGGCATCGCCGCCGGCGGTGACTTCATCAAGACCTCGACGGGCAAGATCGTGCCCGCGGCGACGCCGCAGGTGACGCTCGTCATGCTCGAGGCCATCCGCGACCACTTCATGGCGACGGGCCGCAAGGTCGGCATGAAGCCGGCGGGCGGCATCCGTACCGCCAAGCAGGCGCTGCACTACCTCGTCATCCTCAAGGAGACGCTCGGCGACGCCTGGCTCACGCCCGATCTCTTCCGGTTCGGGGCGAGCACGCTGCTCAACGACGTCTTGATGCAGCTCGAAAAGGAGCGGACGGGCTTCTACCAGGCCGCAGAAGACTTCTCGAAGGACTGACGATGAGCAAGAAAGCCCTGACCAAACGCAACGGCCACGCCGGCGCGATCAAGCAAGCCCCCGAGGCGGCCCCGGTTCGCGAGCCGCGCGCGAAATCCTCCCACGCCCTCGATTTCGGCAAGGCGTGGGACTACGCGCCAGCGCCCGAGGCCACCGATCACGTCAAGATCAAATCTCGTTACGAGCTCTTCATCGGCGGCAAATGGCAAAAGCCGCAATCGAAGAAATACTTCGACACGATCAGCCCCTCGACGGAAGGCAAGCTCGCCGAGATCGCCGAGGCGGACGAGAAGGACGTCGACGCGGCCGTGGCCGCGGCGCGGCGCGGCTACGAGAAATACTGGGCGAAGATGCCGGGATCCGAGCGCGCGAAGTACATCTTCCGCATCGCACGGGCCATCCAGGAGAAGGCGCGCGAGCTCGCCATCGTCGAGTCGATGGACGGCGGAAAACCGATCAAGGAATCGCGCGACGTCGACGTGCCTCTCGCCGCGGCGCATTTCTTCTATCACGCCGGCTGGGCCGACAAGCTCGACTACGCGTTTCACGGTCGGCGCGCGCGGCCGCTCGGCGTGGCGGCCCAGATCATCCCCTGGAACTTCCCGCTACTGATGGCGGCGTGGAAGCTCGCCCCCGCGCTCGCGTGCGGCAACACGGTCGTGCTCAAGCCCGCCGAGACGACGCCGCTCACGGCGCTCTTGCTCGCGCACATCATCGAGGAGGCGGAGCTGCCGCCCGGCGTCGTCAACGTGGTCACCGGCGCGGGCGCGACGGGCGCCGCGCTCGCCGCGCATCACGACGTGAACAAGATCGCGTTCACGGGCTCGACCGAGATCGGCAAGCGCATCCAGCGGGCGATCGCGGGCTCGAACAAGCGGATCACGCTCGAGCTCGGCGGCAAGGCGGCCAACATCATCTTCGCCGACGCGCCGATCGACCAGGCCGTCGAGGGAATCATCAAGGGCATCTACTTCAACCAGGGCCACGTGTGCTGCGCGGGCTCACGCCTGCTCGTCGAGGAGAGCGTCCACGACATCGTCGTGCGCAAGCTCCGCGATCGCATGGCGACGCTGCGCCTCGGCGACCCGCTCGACAAGAACACCGACGTCGGCGCGATCAACTCGAAGATGCAGCTCGAGAAGATCAAGGAGCTGGTCAAGGCGGGCGAGCACGAGGGCGCCGATCGCTTCAGCGCGCCGTGCCCGCTCCCGCAGAAGGGCTTCTGGTTCGCGCCGACGTTCTTCACCGGCGTCGCCCAGTCGAGCCGCATCGCGCGCGAGGAGATCTTCGGCCCCGTGCTCTCGATCCTGACCTTCCGCACGCCGGACGAGGCCGTCGAGAAGGCGAACAACACGATGTACGGCCTGTCCGCCGGCATCTGGACCGACAAGGGCGCGAAGATCTTCTGGCTCGCGCAGAAGCTCAAGGCCGGCGTGATCTGGGGCAACACGTACAACAAGTTCGATCCGAGCTCGCCGTTCGGCGGCTACAAGGAGAGCGGCTTCGGGCGCGAGGGCGGCCGGCAGGGCCTCTCGGGCTACGTGGAGCTGGAGTAAGCCATGGCCCCCAAGACCAAGACGAAGACCGCGCACCAGAACGGTGTGAACCTCGAGCAGGCGGCGCCGCTGGTGAAGGCGCCGTCCTCGAGCACGCGCGCGCGTGTGACCGTCAATCGCGCCTACAAGATGTACGTCGGCGGGGCGTTCGTCCGCTCCGAGTCCGGGAGGTATTTCCAAGTGCGAAGCACGGCCGTGGTGAAGGGCGCCGACCCCGACATGCTCAACATGCCTCGCGGCTCCCGCAAGGACGTCCGCGACGCGGTGCTCTCGGCGTCGAACGCGGTGGCGGGCTGGGCGGGGCGCGCCGCCTTCAACCGCGGCCAGATCCTCTACCGGCTGGCCGAGATGATGGAGTCGCGGCGCGACGAGCTCATCACGTCGTTGGTCCGCGGCGGCGCCTCGGACGAGGACGCGCGCGCCGAGGTCGACGCGAGCATCGATCGATGCGTGTACTATGCAGGCTTCGCGGACAAGTTCCACGCGCTCGTCGCGTCGTCGAACCCGGTCGCGGGGCCGCACTTCGGCTTCAGCGTCCCGGAGCCGATGGGCGTCATCGGCGTCATCGCCCCCGCGCGGCCGTCTCTGCTCGGCCTGGTCTCGACGACGCTGCCGGTGATCTGCGGCGGCAACACCTGCGTGGCGCTCGCGAGCGACGCCGACCCGCGGACGCCGCTGGTGTGGACCGAGTGCCTCGCGACGAGCGACCTGCCGGGCGGCGTGCTCAACGTGCTCTCGGGCCACGCCAAGGAGATCGCGCCCATACTCGCCCGCCACCGCGAGGTGATGGGCGTCGACGCCTGGGTCGCCGACGACAAGCTGCGCGCGGACCTGGAGAGGGACGGCGCCGACAACGTGAAGCGCCTCAAGACGCACGCCGACGGCTCGGTCGACTGGCGCGACGCGCGGGCGGGGCAGGGCGTCGGCTACATCGAGCGGTTCCTCGAGACGAAGACCGTCTGGCACCCCGTCGGGGTGTAAGGCAGAGACGGAGTCTGCGAACGGCGCCTAGCCCTTCGCCTTGCTTCGTTCGACGAGATCGTCGATGTCCTCCTCGACCAAGGGCTCTTCGAGAACCCGGATGCCTGGCGCTCGCTTTGCGAGATAGTTCGACAGCCAGTCGGCGCTGCCCTCGGGGCATAGGATTTCCAGCGCTGGGAGCAGCTGCGGCCGTTCGGACTCGATACGTTCGAGCAGCCCACCGTCGCCGAGCGCGAGCGACTCGTCGCACAGTATTCTGACCGGGGACGCACCCTCGATCGCCTCCATGGCAAGCCGCACGTTCACGGCGCGCGCGAGCTTCACGCGCGCCGGCGCCGTCTTTCGGATGCGTTTGAACGTGTCGTCGTTGCCGCTGACGACGACAATCACGGGGGGCGGTGAGGGCGAACGGAACGGGTCGGAGGCGACCTCGAGGACCACCACGCTCCGGTCGCTCAGCGTCCAGACGTGTCCTCGCTCGTAGTGCCGCAGGATCGGTATCGAGAAGGGCGGGGGCTCGACACGCGCCGCCTTGGGGGCCTCCTGAGGAAGTGTCGCGGGCTCTGCCTGCTGGCGCTCTTCCGCTCTCTCGATGGCTGCCGCGCGTTCGGAAGCGGTGAGACGTAACGGCTCGCCGAGCGGCAGCCAAAGCTCGCGCAGCCGCTGCTCAGCCGCGACGCCGATGTACGAACGATCTCGGTGGGGCAATGCGCGCACGATGAGCCCCGTCACCGAGCCGAGCGCGTACTCGCTGTCATCACGCATCACTACCATCAGACGAGGCCAACCCGCTGGCGCACCTCCAAGCTCGTGCACGGCCTCGACCCAGGCGCGGCCTTCCTCCTCCAGGGTAAGGACGAGGTCGGCATCCTCCTCGCGCATGAGCGCCATTGTACCCAATTCGCTCCGTTCGGCGCGACCCACCCTTTTTCTGCGGCATCGCATGCCGTATAGGAGACTCGTCATGCCGAACGTCCACGACTTCACCGCCAAGACCATCGAAGGCCAGGACAAGAAGCTGAAAGACTACGATGGCCACCCGTTGCTCATCGTGAACGTCGCGAGCAAGTGCGGCCTCACGCCTCAGTACGAGGGCCTCGAGAAGCTCCACCGCGAGTACGCGGCGCGGGGGCTGCGGGTGCTCGGCTTCCCGGCCAACGAGTTCGGCGGGCAGGAGCCCGGGACCAACGACGAGATCAAGACGTTCTGCACGTCGAACTACGGCGTGGAGTTCGACATGTTCGGCAAGGTGGTCGTCAAGGGCGAGGGGATCGACCCGCTCTTCGAGTTCCTGACGAAGCAGAGCAAGTTCGCTGGCGACATCAAATGGAACTTCAACAAGTTCCTCGTGGACAAGCACGGCGAGGTCGTCGCGCGCTTCGAGCCTCAAGTGGACCCGACGAGCACGGAAGTGCGGCAGGCGATCGAGAAGACTCTGTGACGCTGCGCGCAGTACCCGCTTCACCCGCCGGCGACGACGTCGCGGCGGCGCTCGAGCCCGCCAGGGTCCCGGATTCGATCCTGGTCAAGGGCGCGCGCGAGCACAACCTGAAGAACGTGACGGCGCGGATCCCGAAGAACGCGCTGGTGGTCTTCACCGGCCCTTCCGGCAGCGGCAAGTCGTCGCTCGCGTTCGACACGCTCTACGCCGAGGGGCAGCGCCGCTACGTCGAGAGCCTGTCGTCGTACGCGCGGCAGTTTCTCGGGCAGATGGACAAGCCGAAGTACGACGCCATCCGGGGCCTGTCGCCGACGATCGCCATCGAGCAGAAGAGCGCGTCGAACAACCCGCGCTCGACGGTGGGCACCGTCACCGAGATCTACGATTTCTTGCGCGTGCTCTTCGCGCGCGCGGGGGTGCAGCACTGCCACGAGTGCGGGCGTCGCGTGGGCGCGCAGACGGCGGAGCAGATCGTGTCGGCGCTGCTCGCGCTGCCGGAGGGCGCGAAGGTGATCCTCCTTGCCCCGGTGGTGCAGGGCCGAAAGGGCGAGCACGAGGGCGTCCTCGCCGACGCGCGCCGCCGCGGCTATGGGCGCATGCGCGTCGACGGGCGGCTGGTGGATCTGGGCGAGAAGCTGCCCACGCTCGACAAGAAGTCCAAGCACGACCTCGAGCTGGTCGTCGATCGCCTCGCGGTGAAGGAAGCCGAGCGCGCTCGCATCACCGACTCGGTGGAGACGGCGCTGCGCGAAGGCAAGGGGTTACTCGTCGCGAACGTCGCCGGCGAGGACCGGGTGTTCTCGCAGCGCAACGCCTGCGAGGCGTGCGGCATCTCGTTCGGCGAGCTGTCGCCGCAGACCTTCTCGTTCAACTCGCCCGTCGGCGCGTGCCCCGAGTGCAACGGCCTGGGCTCTCGCCCCGAGATGGACGAGGACCTGGTCGTCGCGGCGCCGGACAGATCGATCCGCGACGGGGCCATCGGCGTGTGGGCCGCGTCGATGTCGCGCGGCGAGGGCTGGAAGGCGGAGTGGGTGCAGAGCCTGCTCCGCTCGCTGCGCGTGAGTACGGTCAAGCCCTGGAGGGATCTCCCTCGCGCCGATCGCGATGCCGTGATGTGGGGCAAGCGAGGGCGGACCGAGCTGTGGGAGGGCCTGCTGCCGATGTTGATGCGGCGCTTCAAGTCGGCGGGCAGCGACGAGATGCGTGCATACTACATGAAGTATCTCTCGGAGAAGCCGTGCGACGCGTGCAAGGCCAAGCGGCTGCGCCCCGAGAGCCTGGCGGTGAAGTTCGCGGGCAAATCGCTCGATGAGCTGACGGAGGCGACGGTGGCCGAAACGCACCGCTTCTTCCGCGAGCTCGAACTCTCGGTCACGGACTTCACGATCACCGAGGAGCTGCGAAAGGAGATCCTCTCGCGCCTGGGTTTCTTGCTCGACGTCGGGCTCGAGTACCTCACGCTGGCGCGTGGCTCGGGCACGCTCTCCGGCGGGGAAAGCCAGCGCATCCGCCTCGCGGCGCAGCTCGGGAGCGAGCTGTCGGGCGTGCTCTACGTCCTCGACGAGCCGTCCATCGGCCTGCACGCGCGCGACAACGGGCGCCTGCTGCGCACGCTGCGGCGCCTGCGCGATCTGGGCAACACGGTCGTCGTCGTCGAGCACGACGAGGAGACGATGCGCGCTGCCGACTGGCTGTTCGACTTCGGGCCGGGCGCGGGGGAGCTCGGGGGTCGCGTCGTGGCCGAGGGGCCACCCGACGCGATCTGCAAGAACCCCGAGTCGCCGACGGGGGCGTACCTCTCCGGCCGGAGGGTGCTCGCCGTGCCGCGAGAGCGGCGCCGCGGCAACGGCGACTTCATCGAGGTGCGCGGGGCGAGGGAGCACAACCTCAAGGGCGTCGACGTGCGCATCCCGCTCGGCGTGCTCGTCGCGGTCACCGGTGTCTCGGGTGCGGGCAAGTCGACGCTCGTGCACGGCATCCTGCACCCTGCGCTCGCCCACGCGCTCCACGACGCTCACGTCCCGGTCGGCGCGCACGACCGCATCGAGGGCATCGAGCACGTCGACAAGGTCATCCTCATCGACCAGCAGCCCATCGGCCGAACGCCGCGCAGCAACCCTGCGACCTACACGAAGCTCTTCGACCATGTGCGCGATCTGTTCTCGCTCACGCCGGAGGCTCGCAAGTACGGGTACGGTCCGGGGCGCTTCTCGTTCAACGTCAAGGGCGGTCGGTGCGAGGCGTGCGGCGGCGACGGGCTGCGGCGCGTGGAGATGCACTTCCTGCCGGACGTATACGTGACTTGCGAGGAGTGCCGAGGCCGGCGCTTCAATGACGCGACGCTGCGGGTGAAGTACAAGGGCAAGAGCATCGCGGACGTCCTCGAGATGAGCGTGCGCGAAGGCCTCGAGCACTTCGGCGTCCACAAGGAGATCTCTCGCGCGCTGCGCACGCTCGACGACGTCGGCCTGGGCTACATCAAGCTCGGGCAGCCCTCGCCGACGCTGTCCGGCGGCGAAGCGCAGCGCATCAAGCTCTCGCGCGAGCTCGGGCGGACGTCGACTGGCCGCACGTTCTACGTCCTCGACGAGCCGACGACCGGGCTGCACTTCGGCGACGTGGAGAGGCTCCTCGGTGTGCTGCAGCGGCTGGTCGACGCAGGCAACACGGTGCTCGTCATCGAGCACCACCTCGACGTCATCAAGAGCGCGGACCACGTCATCGACATCGGTCCGGAAGGAGGCGACGCTGGCGGTCGCGTCGTGGCGCAAGGAACGCCGGAGCAAGTTGCGCGCGCGCGCGGCAGCTACACGGGGATGGCGCTCGCGCCGCTGCTCGCGTCGGGGTAGGATCACGCTCCATGAGAGGAGCGGGCCTGCTTGCCGTGATCTCCACCCTCGCGATTGCCGCCGCGTGCGGCAGCGGTCCGGCGCCGACGGGCGACGCCGGGCCTGACTCGCCGGTCGATCCCTGCGCCGGTCTCGGCTGCGCGACGATCCTGCCGACGCTGGACGTCACCGCGCTCGACGCGGCCACGAACGTCCCGGTCAGGTCGCCGACGTTCACCGAGAACGGCAACCCCATCCCGGCGGCGTGCACGAAGACGATCACTCCGGATGGCGGCGCGTCCGTTTGCTACCTGTGGCACATGACCAACCTTGCCATCGGCGCCCACGCCATCGTCGTGGCGGCCTCGGGCTACACCTCGGCGACGCTGAACATCACGCTCGCCGGTCCGCCCAACGGGTGCTGCGGCCAGAGCGAACAAGCCACGCGTACGGTCACCCTGTCGACGCCCTGACGGGCTAGTCGTCGGGGTCCCACGGGTAATACAAAGTGGCCGAGTCGCCGAGCTTTCGCCTGAACGCATTCAGCGTGGCGTCCAGGGCGCCGCGTGCCACGAACGAGTTGGTGCTCCGGGTTATCCGGATGGCGCGCTGAACCTCTCGATAGGCCACGCGGGCTCGGTGGATGCGCGCCACCGCGCAGCGCATCAAGGATGCTCCGAGCCGTGTCAGTGAAACGCAGCGCGTGTACCGCCGGTGACCACGCTCGACGAGGCCGAGTTGCTCGAGCGATTGCAGCATCCGGCTGATGGTCGACCGGGCCACGCCGAGCTCCCGCCGCAGATCACACTGCCGTGCAGAGCGCCCATCCTCATCGCGCAATTCGTGAAGCGCGAACAGCGCGTCGAAGCGGGCCGGTGTGAGCCCGAACGGAGTGAGCAGCTCGCGCCCGAAGCGAAGCGACACATGGTGCGCGCGCTTGAACCCAAAGAGGATCGCATCCATGGTCGGCCGGAGTGCACCTGTCATGCCACCCCTCTTGTGCGGACCAACCGCGCACGAACCCCGCCGATGTTAGCTAGCTAACGAGTCGGTCCTTCGGAGGGTGGGTGGCCTGGGACAGGGCGGGGGGCCAGAGGGCCAGGTCATGGGTGGGCGATGGAGGCGATGGCTTCGGGGAGGGTGAAGGCGCCGTCGTACAAGGCGCGGCCGACGACGGCGGCGGCGACGCCCTCGTGCTGGGCGAGGGCGCGCAGATCGTCGAGAGATGCGATGCCTCCCGAGGCGATGACGCGCAGGCCGCTGTCGCGGGCGAGGCGCGCTGTGGCCTCCACGTTGGGTCCGGAGCGCGTGCCGTCGCGCGACACGTCCGTGTAGAGGATGCCCCACGGCCGCGCGTTTGCGAAGTCGTGCGCGACATCGGTAGCGGTGCGCGTCGACGTCTCGGTCCATCCGTCGGTGGCGACGAAGCCGTCCCTGGCGTCGAGCGCCAGGACGACGCGATCCGGGAAATCTTTGCATAATGCAAGGACCAGCCCCGGTTCGCGGATCGCCGCGGTGCCGAGCACGACGCGCGCGGCGCCAGCGGTCACCCAGGCCTCGAACGCCTCACGGGTGCGAACCCCGCCTCCGACCTGCACCGGCCCGCCGAAGGAGCTGGCGATTTCGGCGACGAGCGCCGCTTGCACGCAGCGGCCCGCCCGAGCGCCTTCGAGATCGACGACGTGGAGCGCCTCCGCCCCCTGCGCGGCGAACGCACGCGCCCTCGCGACGGGATCGGCGTCGTAGACTGTGACGGCGTCGTAGCGCCCCTGGTGCAGCCGCACCACCTTGCCGTCTAGCAGGTCGATCGCCGGGAGGATCACCATCGCAAGAACCGCTCGAGCAGCGCGAGCCCGGCGGCCTGGCTCTTCTCTGGATGGAACTGGACGGCCATCACGTTGTCCTTCATCACTGCGGAGACGAAGCGCTCGCCGTGCGTCGTCGTTCCGGCGACGATCGACTCGTCTTCGGGGGCGACGACGTAGCTGTGAACGAAGTAGAAGTGCTCTTCGCTCGGAGAGAGCAGCCCGCGGTGGGCGGTCGGCTCCACGAGGTTCCAGCCGACATGCGGGACCTTGAGCGGCCTGCCGCTCGCGTCCGCCTGCGAGACGAGCTTGCGTACCGGGCCGCGGAAAATCCCGAGGCCCGCGCAGCCCGGCGCCTCCTCGCTCGACTCGAACAGCACCTGCAGGCCTAGGCACAGACCGAGGTATTTCGTGCCGCCCGCAATCGTCTCGCGCAGCGCAGCGCCGAGGCCGGCGTCGAGGGCGCGCGCGCAGTCGCGAAATGCCCCCTGGCCGGGGACGACGATGGCGTCGGCAGCCCGCACGGCGTCCGGGCTCGCCTCGATGGTGACGGTGGCGGACAGCCCTCCGCGACGCCCGGCCTCCTCGAGCGCCCGCACCACGCTGCGCAGATTGCCGAGGCCCGTGTCGACGACGACGACTCGCCGGCTCACGGAACGAGCACCGTCCCGACGCTCCCCGGCTCACGCAGCGCGCGCACCAGGTCGCCGCGACCGAGTCGGCCGACGATGTAGACCGATCGCACGCCCGCCGCGATTGCCGCGAACGACTCCTCGATCTTTGGGATCATGCCCTTGGTCACCACGCCGTCGGCGATCGCCTTGTCGCCGTCGGCCTTGGCCATGCGCGCGATGCGCGAGCTCGGGTCGGAGACGTCGCGCAGCACGCCTGGAACGTCACTGATGACGACGAGCGCCTTGGCGTCGAGCGCAACGGCGACCTGGTTGGCCACCGTGTCGGCGTTGATGTTGTAGACTTGGCCGCGCTCGTCGCACCCGAGGCAAGCGAGGACGGGCAAGAACCCGCCGGAAAGCAGCGTCTCGAGCAACGCCCGGTGCACGCCGGTCACGTCGCCGACGAGGCCGAAATCGATCGGATCGGGGCCCGCGCCGGCGACGACCTTCGGTGGCCGCCTGATCGCGGCGATCGCACCCGAGCTCGCCCCGTGCAGGCCCACCGGCGACGCGCCGGCGGCGTAGAGCGCCGCGCACAGGTCCACGTTGACCAGGCCCGCCACCGCCATCTTCATCACGTCCAGCGTCGCCGCGTCGGTGATGCGACGACCCGCGACGATGTTCGGCGTCTGCCCGAGCCGCTTCTGCAGGTCCGTCGCCTGCGGGCCACCTCCGTGCACCACGACGACGGGCTGACCGCCTCGCGCGAGCTCGGCGATGTCGGGCGCGAGGAGGTCGATCGCCGCGGCGCCGCCGTCCCCGCGCTTAACCGTCTCGCCGCCCAGCTTGAGGACGACCGGGGACGTCGCCGTCACGGGTAACCTCCGGGGTCCTCGAGCGAGGTGCGCTCGTCGAGGCCGAGCATCAGGTTCATCGACTGGATACCCTGGCCCGCGCCGCCCTTGATGAGATTGTCGATCGCCGAGAACGCCGTCACCAGCCGCTTGCCGGTCGCGGCATCGACGTCGCCCATCACCACGCCGACCTCCGCGTAGTTCGAACCGCTCACGGCGACGACCTCGGGCAGGCGCTTCGCCGGCACGCGAACGAACGCCTCGCGCGCGTACGCCTCGGCGTAGATCGCTTTCACCCCCTCGGCCGTCGTCGCCGCATCGACGTGCGCGAAGCACGTCGCGAAGATGCCCCGCGGAAGCGGCGCGCTCACCGGCACGAAGCGCAGCGAGACGTCCTTGCCCCCGGCGGCGGCCAGCGTCTCGAGGATCTCCGGCACGTGCTGGTGTTCGAGCGGCTTGTACGTGCGCAGGTTGCTCGCGCGCACCGGGTGATGCGTGCCCGCGCTCGGCGCGACCCCACTGCCGGACGAGCCGGTGATCGCCACGATCTCCACCGCCCCGCTCAGCAAGCCCGCGCGCGCGAGCGGCAGCAGCGCCAGCTCGATCGTCGTCGCGAAGCAGCCCGGCGACGCGACGTAGCGAGCCTTCTTGATCGCCTCCCGGTTAAGCTCCGGCAGTCCGTAGACGAACGTGCCGCGCACGAGCTCGTCGGGGCACGGGTGCTCGGCGCCGTAGTACTTCTTGTACGCCGCGGGATCGCGCAGGCGAAAGTCGCCCGAGAGATCGACCACGCGCGTGCCCGTCTTCATCAGCGCGGGCATCTTCGTCGCGCTCACCTTGTGAGGCAGCCCGAGCAGCACCACGTCCATCCCCTCCGCCGCCTGCTCGGGCGCGATGTCCTCGAACTGCAGGCTCGTCAGCCCTTCGAGGTTCGGGTGCACGCTGCCGATCGGCTCGCCCACGTGATCGATCGACGCCACCCGCACGAGCTCGACGTGAGGGTGGTTGAGCAGCCGCCGGATGATCTCCCCGCCCCCGTACCCGCTGCCGCCAATGACCGCGGCTCGAAGTTTCTTCGCCATGGTGCGGAAACATAGTCCCAAAAATGACTCTGGAAACTCCGCAGTTGACGTTGGTGCGACATGTAAGTAAAGGAAGGACTTCATGGTGCTCCTCGGCTTCGCCGATTTCGACCGCCCTGATCCTCTCCTTCGCGATCGCTACCGAGGCGAGGATCAGCACGTCGTGTGGAGCGTCCCGCCCCAGGCCGCCGCCGGCCTCGCCGACGACGGCGACGCGTGGAGCGACGCCATCGAGTCGCCGGCCCCCTCCGAGCGTTGACCCGCGGCCGACGCTCGAGCCGCAGGCCGGTGGTAGTGTGCGGACCATGACCGAGCTCGACGCCGTGCGCTGGATCGCGGAGCGCGCCAAGGCCATGGAGACCGAGCTCGCCGAGCTCGTGGAGATCAACTCGTTTTCCGACAACGCCGACGGCGGGCGCAAGGTCGGCGCGCTCCTCGCGTCGCGCACGTTCGCCATCGAGGGCCTGCAGCCGGGCAAGATCGCCAGCGCCCGCTACGCCGATCACCTCACGTTCACGACGCGCGGCGACACCTCGCGAAGGCCCATCGCGCTCGTAGGCCACCTCGACACAGTCTTCCCGCCGGGCACCTTCGAGGGCTACCGCCGTGACGGCGAGCTCGCCCGGGGGCCCGGCGTGCTCGACATGAAGGGCGGCCTCGTCGTCGTCGCCTTCGCGCTGCGCGCCATCGCCGAGACCGCTGGCCTCGAAGCCGCCGCCCCCGTCCGGCTCGTCGTCGTCGCCGACGAGGAGGTCGGCTCGCCGGAAGGGCAGGGCGTCATCCGCTCGGCCGTCGCCGACGCGAAGGCCGCGCTCGTCTTCGAGGCCGGCCGCAAGGGTGACGCCATCATCACCCGTCGCAAGGGCACCGGCTCGATGAGCGCCGTCGCCGAGGGCCGCGCCGCCCACTCCGGCAACGCCCACCGCGAGGGCAAGAACGCCATCTGGGCCCTCGCGCGCTTCATCGACGCCGCCCAGAGGCTCACCGACTACGACCGTGGCGTCACCGTCAACGTCGGCGTCGTCACCGGCGGCACCAGCAAGAACACCGTCCCCGATCGCGCCGAGGCGCAGCTCGACATCCGCTTCGAGACCATCGCCGACGGTGACAAGCTCGTGGAGGAGCTGCGCGCGGCCGCGGAGGCGTCCGCGATCGAGGGCACCAAGATCGCCGTCCGCGGCGGGGTCGGCCGGCAACCGCTCGAGCGGACGGACGCCAGCGTCGCGTTGATGGAAGCGTACGGCGCGTGCGCGAGGGACAGCGGCCTGGGCGCCAGCGAGGCCGGCCTCATCGGAGGCGGCTCCGACGCGAGCACGTCGTTCGCCATGGGCATCGCCTCGATCGACGGGCTCGGACCGCGCGGCGTCGGCTTCCACACCAAGGACGAGCAAATCGAGGTCGCGACGCTGGTGCTCAAGGCCCAGGCCCTCGCGCGCTTCCTGCTACGCTGGAAGTAGGCCGCAAGAATTTGCGTGTCTCGCCAACGCGGTTGGCTACGGCGCCGGCCGTTGCCGCGAAATCGCCCCCCGCGACGAGGCATGCATACTGCACACGTTGCGGCCGTGGAGGACTCATGAACCCTACTTCGCTTGGTCGGCTCACGCCGTTGGCCTTGTTCGCCCTCGCCGCCTACGCGTGCGGCGGCACCGACAACGCACTGATCGGAGACGGCGGTCCGGACGGCAACGCCGGCCCCGACGCGTCGCAGGACGCGAGCTCGGACAACAACGTGGTCCCCGACTCGGGCCTGAGCTGCACCGCGCCGATGGCGAACTGCAGCGGAAACCCCGCCGACGGCTGCAACGTCGACCTCTCCAAGGACGACGCCAACTGCGGCGGGTGCGGCGTCGTCTGCAACACGCAGTGCACCGGCGGCGTCTGCCCGCTGCTCCCCGCCGACGCCGGCACCCCGCAGAACGTCGGCGACTTCGCCTGCCTCACCGTCGACGCCAACAACGTCTACTGGGGCACGGGCCTCGCGGCGAACAGCGGCGGCGGCGTCTGGAAGGTGCCCGTCAACGGCGGCAACGCCACGCTCATCGTCGGCCAGCAGGACCGCCCGCACTCGCTCGCCTCGGACGGGACGAACTTGTATTATACAAACTTCGGCGCGGTCGCGGGCACTGGCTCGGTCCAGCGCGTCGCCATCAACGGCACCGTGCCCACGGCGCTCGCCATCGGCCAGGCCTCGCCGCTCGACATCGCCATCGACACAACGAGCGTCTACTGGACCAACACCGGCGACGGCTCGATCTGGAAGGCCGACAAGAACGCGTCGGTGCCGAGCCCGGTCAACGTCGTGCCGGCGGCCGGCGCCAACCACGCACGCTTCTTGAGGCTCGACGCGAGCAACATCTATTTCACCGACGCCGCGGGCGGGAAGATCTACCGCGTCGCCAAGACCGGCGGCACGCCCGCGCCGATGACGAGCGTCCCCAACGCGGGCCACCTCGCCATCGACACCACCAGCGCCTACGTCGGCTCGAGCAGCACCACCGGCGCGGCCATCCTGTCCGTCGCGCTGAGCGCGACCAACGGCAACTCCCAGCAGATCATGCCCAACCTCAAGACGGTCGCCGGCATCGACACCGACGGCACCGACGTCTGGTATGCCGTCCCGTCGAACGTCCTGCCGTGGCAGGGCGGCACCGGCGAGATCCACCGCATGACGATCGCCGGCCAGAACGACCAGACCCTCGCCAAGGCGCAGAACGCGCCGGGCTGCATCGCCATCGACGCCAAGAGCGTCTAC
>DATIQP010000053.1:0-6534 GCA_035470765.1 Polyangiaceae bacterium
GTACTGCCAGTAGTTCGGGATCTGCTTCTCCGTGTAGTAGACGAACGGCAGCGTGCCGGCGCCGGTGAGGTCGAAGCCGTTCATCGCGCCGGAGCGGTAGGCCGTCTGCCCGCACGAGTTGGAGTGGCAGAGATCCTTCGAGAGCGGGGCGCTCGGCGCGGCGGTGCGCGTGATCGTCTTGCCCGTCGAGAGCTTGGCGGTCGTCGTCGTGGCCGCCCCGGGGAAGCCCGTGAAGTAGTTGTCGAAGGTGTGGTTCTCCTTCACCAGCACGATCACGTAGCGAATCGGCGTCGGGATGGGCGCGGACGCGTCGTCGCTCGAGGTCGGCGGCGCGCTCGCGTCGTCGCCGATTCCGTCGGAGTCGGGCTCGTCGTCGGGCGGCGGAGGCGCCGAGGCGTCGCTGCCGCAGGCCGCGGTGAGCAGCAGCGCGGCGAAAACGAGCCAGGATCGTCGCTTGACCAGGGGCATCATGAGGCTCAGCAAAGCGAGCGGCGTGCCAGGGCGATCCGACCGGTTTCCGGACCCCGGGGCGCGGCCAGCGCGCGAGGCGTCGCGAGACATCGCGCGGGGCCGCGAGCCGGCCGCCGTCCAACGTCCCGCGGGAGTCGTGCTACTAAAACGCTCGATCCATGACGGTCCTGCAGGTCGCCGACGTGCGCTTCGGCTACGGAGCGGACGTTCTCTTCGAGAACGTGACCTTCACGCTCGCTCTGGGAGAACGCGCCGCCCTCGTCGCGCCCAACGGCGCCGGCAAGTCCACCCTCTTGCGCATCGTCGCCGGGGAGCTCGAGCCGGATCAGGGCAGCGCGGTCATCAAGAAGGGCACCACCCTCGGCTACTACGTGCAGTCGCACGAGGTCGATGCCCACGGTGACGTGTTGGGCGCGCTCCTGAGCGGCTACGGCGACGTGCTCGCGCTCCGCGAGAAGCTGGCGCAGGCCCAGCACGAGGTGGCCGCGGGAGACCAGGCCGCCCTCGATCGGCTCGCGCGCGTGACCGACGAGTACCACGTCGCGCGCGGCGACGAGGTCGAACACGAGGTCGCCGCGATCGCGCATCGCCTCGGCTTCAGCGACGCGGACCTCGCCCGGCCCGTCTCTTCGCTCTCCGGCGGCGAGCGCGGACGCCTGCGCCTCGGCGTGGTGCTCGCCCAGAAGCCGGAGCTGTTGCTCCTCGACGAGCCGACCAACCACCTCGATCTCGACACCATCGCGTGGCTCGAGAGCTACCTCGTCGGGTACCGCGGCGCCGTGCTCGTCGTGTCCCACGACCGCGCGTTCCTGGACAACGTGTGCCCTCAGACGCTCGAGCTGGGCAGAAAGGGCGTACGCGACTATCCGCTCCGCTACAGCGACTACGCCGTCGCGCGGGAAGAGGACCTCGCGCGCGAGCGGGCGCTGCTCGAGCGCCAGCAGGGCTTCATCGACAAGACCGAGGACTTCATCCGCCGCAACATCGCCGGCCAGAAGACCAAGCAGGCGCAGTCGCGCCGCAAGATGCTGGACAAGCTCGACAAGCTCGAGCGCCCCGAGGACGTCTGGCAGGTCGCCGAGAAGATGAGCGTGCGCTTCGCGCCGGCGGCCCGCACCGGCGACATCGTCCTCGACGCCAAGGGCCTGTCGGCCTCGCGCGGCGGTCGCCGGCTGTTCTCGAACGTGGAGCTGCTCGTGCGCCGGGGCGAGCGCATCGGCGTCGTAGGGCCGAACGGCTCGGGCAAGACCACGCTCTTGCGCATGCTCGCGGCTCAGCCCGGTGCCATGGGCGCAGAGGACTCCGGCAGCGTGCGCCGCGGGACCAACCTGCAGGAGGGCTACTTCGACCAGCACCTCGGCGAGGTCGACACGACGCACACCGCCGTGGAGGAGGTGCGGAGCGTCCGCGGCGACTTCACCGTGGAGAAGGCGCGCGAGTACCTGGCGCGCTTCCGCTTCTGGGGGGACGACCCGCTGCGCGTCGTCTCGGGCTACTCCGGCGGCGAGCGCTCGCGCCTCGCCCTCGCGAAGCTGCTCCTCGAACCACGCAACCTGCTCTTCCTCGACGAGCCGACCAACCACCTCGACATCCCTGCCGGCGAGATCCTCGAGGAGGCGCTGCGCGGCTTCGAGGGGACCGTGCTCTTCGTCTCGCACGACCGGCGCTTCCTCGAGAACGTCGCCACGCGCATCGTCAGCGTCCGCGACGGCGAGGTCACCGTCTACAACGGCGGGTACCGTGACTTCGTCTCTGCCGCGCGCCGCGCCTCCGAGCCGCCGCCGCCTCCTCCTCCTCCGAAGAAGCGCGAGCGCGAGCCCGAGCCGCCCAAGGCCGACGGTCGCGTCAGCTTCGAGACCCAGAGGCAGCAGGCGCGCGAGAACGAGAAGCGCAAGCGCCGCATCGCGGACCTCGAGAACTCCATCGCCCTCGCAGAGGCCGAGCTTGCGGTCATGCGCGAGAAGCTCAAGCAGGACCCCGGCGGCGATTGGGCGCGGGTCGCCGAGTTGGCCGAGCGCGAGCAGGAGCTGTCGCGTAGAGTGGATGTGATGATGGGCGAGTGGACGAAGCTGTCGGAGGCGAGCGCTTGATGACGCGTCGTTTCTGGGTCCTTTTGCTGGCGGTGTTCTTTGCGTTCGCGCTCGGCGGCTGCAAGAAGAAGGGCGGGGGGACCGCCACGGCCGACGAGCCCACGCTCGAGGTGCGGGACGGCAGCGAGGGGCTGCTGCTCACGTGGATCGACGACAAGGGCGAGTTCCACACCGAGATGCACGTCGCGGACGTGCCGCTCATGGGGCGCGACAGCGTGAAGGTCGTCGACACGAACAAGCTCGAGGGCACGCACGCCGACAAGGTCTTCGTCGCAGACCTACGCGCGGCCAACCCCGACGGGCGCTACCCCGTCCATACCATGTCGCGCGCCGATTTCGACGAGCTCGCCGTCGCGCGCCGCGCCAAGTTCGGCCCCACGCTCGCGAGCGCCGCGGAGGCGGGCGTGCCCGACAGCCCGCCGACGGGGCAGGGCGGGGGCGGAGCGGGCAGCATTCCGCCCGGCAACGCGCGGCCGCTCGTCGTCGTCTACGGCGCGGAGTGGTGCGGCGCATGCCACGAGGCGGCGGCGTACCTGAGGCGCAAGGGCGTGCCGTACGTCGAGAAGGACATCGAGAAGGATCCGCAGGCGAACCGTGAGATGCTGAGCAAGCTGCGCGCGGCCGGCATGCGCGCCGGCTCGATCCCCGTCATCGACGTGCGCGGCAAGGTGATGGTCGGATTCAGCCCGGGGGCGGTCGACGAGGCCCTCGGCCGAAGCACGTAGAGATCGAGCTGCAGAGCTCGGCGCGCGCCATCGTGGCGTGGAGCGCGTGCTACCTTCGGAGCCATGGGGTCGTCGAATCCGACTCGCCTCGCCGGTGCGGCGATCGATTGGCTCGATCTGATCTTCCGCCGCTCTTCCGAGGCCGTGGTGATCGGGACGATCACGGGCATCATCACGAGCGCCAATCGGGCTGCCGAGACCCTCTTCGGCTACGGCCCCGGCGAGATGGTCGGACTCGTGCAGCCCGACACCATCGACGACCCGAAGCGCCTCGCCGAGGCGATCGCACGGGGCGAGCGGACGGGGGCCTTCAGTGGAGAGCTGTGGCTCGTTCGCAAGGACGGTACGCGCTTCGAGGGCGAGGTCTTCAGCGTGCGCTTCGACACCGCGGAGGGCGAGCGTATCTGGATGATGATCCACAACGTGTCGGCGCTGCGCGAGAGCGAGCAGCGCTTTCGCGCGCTGTCCGAGGCGACGTTCGAGGCCGTGCTGGTCCATGACGCAGGCGAGGTGCTGTTCGCCAACGCCGCCGCGCACCAGATGTACCGGCGCGACGACCTGCGCGGGTGCAGCATCTTCGACTTCGTAGCGCCCGAATCTCTCGAGCGGGTGCGCGAGAGGAGCGGTGCGAACGACACCCAGCCGTACGAGGCCACGGCGATGCGGGCCGACGGCTCCACCTTCGCCGCGGAGGCGCGGGGGCGGGCCATCCAGTACCGAGGGCGGGTGGTGCGAATCGTGACGATCCGGGATGTCTCCGAGCAGAAGCGGCTCGAGTCGGACCTCGCCGCACGTGATCGGCTCGCGACCATGGGCCGCCTCGCGGCGGGCGTGGCTCACGAGGTGAACAATCCACTCACCTTCGCCATGCTCAATCTCGAAGGCGTCACGCGGGCCCTCGCGAGCGGCTGGCCCCCGGAGGACGAGCGTCTGCGGATCCTCGAGATGCTCGGCCAGGTCCGGACAGGGCTCGATCGCGTCAGCCGAGTGGTCCAGGACATGCGGGCCTTCTCGCGCGTCGAGCCGCAGCGCGCGGTGCCCGTGGAGCTCAAACGCGTGCTCGAGTACGCCACCCGTGTCGTGGGGGAAGAGGTGCGCGCGCGCGCCTCGCTCGACGTGGAGGTGGCCGACGCGCTGTACGTGCGCGGGGACGAGGCGCGCCTCGGACAGGTCTTCGTGAACCTGCTCGTCAACGCCGCGCACGCGATCCCCGAGGGCAACCCCGCCGCGAACCGGGTGGAAGTCCGAGCGAGCCGCCTGCGGGACGTGGTGGAGATCACGGTTCGCGACACGGGCTCCGGCATCCCCGAGTCGGTGCGCGCGCGCCTGTTCGAGCCCTTCTACAGCACCAAGGTGGCGGGAGTGGGCCTCGGGCTCGGCCTGTCGATCTGCCACGCCATCGTGACGTCCCTCGGCGGGACCATCGCGGCGGACGCGCCAGAACGCCGCGGGACCACGTTCCGGGTGCGGCTGCCATGGGAGGCCGAGCCCGCGGATGCCCCATCGGGCGCGACTCCGGTGCGGACGCCGTCGCGGCGATGGAGAGTGCTCGTGGTCGACGACGAGCCCATGCTCGGCAGGGTGCTCTCGCGGAGGCTCGCCCCGCATTGCGACGTCGTCGACGTCGAGGGCGTGGATGCCGCGCTCGCCTTGCTCGACGGAGGCGCGACGTTCGACGCGATCCTCTGCGACATGGTGATGCCGCACCGCACGGGCATCGACTTCCACGAGGCGCTGTCTCGCCGCTTCCCTGCGATGGTACACCGCCTCGCCTTCATTACGGGCGGCGTGCTCGACGTCCGCATCCTGGCCTTCCTCGAGACCTGCGGCCGGCCGCGCGTTTACAAGCCCTTCTCGATCGAGGAGATCATCGAGACCGTGGGCATGCTCGCGGGTGACTGATTCGGTTGTATCGTTGGGCCCATGTCCGGCCTCGATAACCCGCTCTTCGACGACCGCGAGATCGACTTCCAGCTCTACGACGTGCACGGGGCCGCCGAGCTCGCCGAGCTCCCCGACTTCTCGGAGCACTCGCGCGAGACGTTCGATCTGATCCTCGGCGAGGCGCGGAAGCTCGCGCGCAGCGCGCTCTGGCCGACGTACCGCCAGCTCGACCTGGAGCCGCCGGTCTTCGAGAACGGGCGCGTCCGCGTCCACTCGAAGATGCGCGATCTCTTCCGCAAGCTGATCGGCAGCGGCCTCGTCACCGCGCCGCGCGGCCCAGAGGTCGGTGGCCAGCACCTCCCGCTCCTCGTCGACACGGCCGCGCAGGCCTACCTGTGCGCCGCCAACCTCGGTGCCGCTTCGTACGTCATCCTGTGCCGAGGCACGGGACACCTCATCGAGGCCTTCGGCAACGAGCAGCTCAAGCGCGATTTCATGGAGCCGCTCTACCGCGGCGAGTGGACCGGGACGATGGCGCTGACGGAACCGCACGCCGGCTCGAGCCTCGCCGATCTCACGACGTCCGCGCGCCCCGCGGGCGACGGGACCTACCGCGTGCGCGGCGGCAAGATCTTCATCTCCGGCGGCGACCACGATCTCACCGAGAACATCGTGCACCTGGTCCTCGCGCGCATCGAGGGCGCGCCGCCGGGCACGAAGGGCATCTCGCTCTTCGCCATCCCGAGGCTCCGCCGCGACCCGAGCGGCAAGCTCGTGCCCAACGACGTCGCCGTTGCCGGCATGGTGCACAAGATCGGATGGCGCGCTCTCCCGAGCCTCATCATGAGCTTCGGCGAGCAGGACGACTGCCACGGCTGGCTCGTCGGCGAGCCCCACCAGGGCCTGTCGTACATGTTCCAGATGATGAACGAGGCGCGCATCGGGGTCGGCCTCGCCGCGTCCGCGACGTCGAGCGCCGCCTATCGGGAGGCGCTCGCCTACGCGCGCACACGCACGCAGGGCCGGCCGCTCGGCGCCCGCGGCGGCGCGCAGGTCCCCATCATCGAGCACGCCGACGTGCGGCGGATGCTCCTGCGCCAGAAGGCCATCGCCGAGGGCTCGATGAGCCTCGTCTTCGCCACCGCGCGCTACGCCGACGTCGCGACGCACGGCGCCACGCCCGAGCAGCGGGAGCGCGCTCAGGCGCTGCTCGATCTCCTGACGCCGATCACCAAGACGTTCCCGGCGGAGAAGGGCTTCGAGGCCACCGCGCTCGCCGTTCAGGTCCACGGGGGCTACGGCTACTCGAGCGAGTACTTGCCCGAGGCGTGGCTGCGCGACCAGAAGCTCAACACGATCCACGA
>DATIQP010000054.1:0-1725 GCA_035470765.1 Polyangiaceae bacterium
CCCCGAAGAGGTGGTGAAGATCGGCGATGAGCTCGACGTCGTCGTCTCGCAGGTCGACTCGCACCAGCACCGGATTGCTCTGCACCCCGCACCGTCGGGTGAAGCAGCGAACTAGGAGCCGCAGAAGATCGTCCTCGGCAAGATGGTCAAGGTCGTGGTCGTCGCCGTCGAGGCGGGCGGTCTCGTGGTGCGCGTCAAGGGCGCCACGGGTCGCAACGCTCGCGGCTTCATCAGCGCCATGGCGACGGGAACTCCGCGCGGCACCGAGCTGCGCAAGCTGTTCCCCGTCGGCAAGGAGCTCGAGGTGAAGATCATCGAGATGGATCCCCGCCGCGGCGAGGTGAAGCTCTCGATCAAGGCGCTCGCCGAGGACTCGGAGCGGAACGCGTACAAGTCGTACAAGCAGCAGGTCAAGGCCGAGGCGAAGTTCGGGACGCTCGGGGATTTGCTGAAGAAGAGCCAAGAGCGGAAGTAGAAGAGAGGGGAGGGGGGCCCCCACCCCATTCGTGCTCGGCGGCGTGCTCGCGCTGCCACGCGGCAACGGGGTGACGCTCGCAGCGCTTGCGCGCGCCGCCTGCGCGCGAATGGCCTCCCCCACGTCCGGAGCTTCGCTCCGGCCGGGGGAGGTTCGGGAAGGCGCGCGGGCGCCGAACTTGGCGGCTCGACATGCGACGTTGGCGCGAGATCGGGCGACGTGCGCGCGGCGGGGCGTCGCCGGGGAGCATGCCGAGAGGCGAGAAAGTCGCGCCGACCTTCGCAACGCATCCGTGAGGGCTGAGGGCGGTCGTCACGCCTTTCTCGCCAAGACAGGGCATGCTCCCCGGCGACGCCCCTCCGCTCTCCCGATGTCTGGCTCGTGCTCGCTTCATGCGGGCGCATGGCACGGCCAGCGAGGGCCTCTTGTGGGCCTCGCTCAGGCGCAATCGCCTGGGCGCACACTTCCGCCGGCAGCACGTGATGGGCGCGTTCATCGTCGACTTCGTCTGTCTCACCCGCAAGCTCGTGGTCGAGGTCGACGGCGGCATCCACCGCGAGCCGCAGGTGGCCTTCGCCGACCGCCGCAGGCAGGCCGCGCTCGAGTCGCTCGGCCTCCGCGTGCTGCGCGTCAGCGCGCGCGACGTGGAGCAGGACCTGCCCGCGGTGCTCGCACGCATCCGGCAGGCCCTCCACTGAGCGCGCCAGCGCGCTCGCACCGCCTGGCGCGCGGGGCGAGTTGACGGAGATCAATTTGCGCTGGCGGCGGCCAAAAATGGGGCTCCCGGCGAGTTACGGGTGCCCGTAACGTGACGGCATGGGGAACGGCAAATCCGTGGAGCGGCCGTCGGCGCTGGTGCGAGCGGAGCACGGCGGTGCGCCCGTACACCTGACCGGCGCGGAGCAGAAGGTGCTCGCCGAGGCGCTCCGCCGTGGAGAGGATCTGCGCGAGGAGCTCCAGACCAAGACGCTCGAGTACGGTCGCTGGCTGCTCGAGGAGGTCTTCGACGGGGACACGACCGCCGCGCTCGACGACCGATCGCAGAACCCGGTGTGGCGCGAGCTCGTCCGGCGCGCCGGCGGCCCGACGCTCGGCGTCACGCGCCACCTGCTCTACGTCGCGCTGCGCATCGCCGCCAACGATCACCGCATCAACGCCGCGGCGTGGCGCAACCTCGACGCGGGTCGCAAGGAGCTGCTGCTGCCGCTGCGAGACGAGCGCTTGCTGCTCGCCGCCGCGCGCCACGTCTC
>DATIQP010000055.1:0-8206 GCA_035470765.1 Polyangiaceae bacterium
CTTCTACGGCGTCGACTCCGTGCCGCTCGGACAGGACGCCATCGACACGACCGGGACGAACGCGAGCTTCTACGAGCTCGCCGGCGCCGACGAGCTGAGGGCCTATTACGAGCGGGTCATGCACCGCCACTTCCTGCCCACCGGACGGGTCCGCTACTTCCCGTGCTGTGACTACGTGGGCGAGCACCGCTTCGTCTCCCGGCTCACGGGCGCGTCGTCGCAAGTGCGCGTGCGCCGCAAGCTGGTCGACACCACGTACCTCCAGGGCACGGTCCCGGCGACGAGCCCTCCACCGTTCGCGATGGCCGACGGTGTCCGCTGGGTGACGCCGAGCGAGCTCGCTCGCCTCGAGCAGCCCGCCGAGCGTTTCGTGATCATCGGCGGAGGCAAGACCGCGCTCGACGCATGCATTTGGCTCCTCGAACGAGGCGTCCCGGCCACGGCCATTCGCTGGATCAGGCCGCGCGAGGCCTGGTGGATGAACCGCAAGTTCCAGCAGCCGCACACGCTCCTGCCGGACTTGTTGCACGGCACGGCGATCCAGATCGAGGCCATGGCCCAGGCCGGCTCCGTAGACGAGCTCTTCGCCCGACTCGAATCGGAAGGCGTCTTTCTCCGCATCGATCCCAAGGTCGCGGCGACCATGTTTCGTGGCGCCATCATGAGCGAGTCCGAGCTTCACCTGCTCCGCCAGATCGAGGACGTGGTCCGCCTGGGCCACGTGCGCAGGATCGATCGCGACCAGATCGTCCTCGACCAGGGCACGGTGGCGACCGACGAGCGGACAATCCACGTCCACTGCGCGGCGCGAGGGCTCGCGCGCCCGCCGCGCCGCCCCATCTTCGAGCCGGGGCGAGTGACGGTCCAACCTTTCTTCTGGGCGTTCGCCTGCTACCAATTCGCGATGCTCGGCGTGATCGAGGCCACGGTCGAGACCGACGAGCAGAAGAACAGCCTGTGCCCCCCGATCGCGTACTGGGATCAGAACGAGGACTACCTGACCGCGTTCCTCGCGACGATGGCCTCCTCGAACGCGCTCGCCGCACACCCTGCCCTCGCCAGCTGGAACAAGGCGAGCCGTCTCAACCCCGCCAGCGGCGTCGGCTCCTACCGAGACGACCCGCGGGTCATCGCCTCCCGCGAGCGCGTCAGGCGCTTCGGCCTTCCGGCGGCGATGAACCTGCAGAAGCTCCTCTCGGAAACACGCCTCCCTCAGAGGTGACCTCGGCGAGATGCGATCGTCACGCGACGCCCAACGCAGCCCGTCGTCGTGCATGACGTCGCGCCTTGGCGGCCGCTCAAGCGGAGGGCTGCGCGCTCGAGCCGATCTCGAGCCACACCTCGTTGCGGCGCAGGAACCACAGCGTCCACGGCGGGTTGTAGCGGTTCACCTCGGGCTCGCCGACGACGTCGAGGCCACGACTCTTCGCCCACTCACGGAGCGTGTTCGCGCGCTCGAGCATCTTCCGGTCGCTCCAGCGTCCGCTGAAGCGGACCACCGCGAAGCGCTCCGCCGGCATCTCGCGCAGCACCACGCGCGAGTCGAGCGGCTGCGGCAGCGACTCGAGCGTCTCGCCCTCGGGCATGGTGAAGGTGACGACCCACGCGTCGCCGTCCCTTCGCTGCCCCACGGGCGCGGTCATCGCGATCTTGCGGCTCTCGACGCGCTGCCCGACCGGCGCGGTCATCGCGATCTTCGAGCGCGTCGTGTTCTTGCCGAAAATGTAGCCCGCGAGCCGGCTGAAGCCTTCGTTGCCGCTCGCGCCCCAGTCCCCTTGCACGACCGTCTCGGCGACGACGCGAGGCTCGTAGGCACGCACCTCGAAGTCGCCGTCCTTCACTTGCACGGAGTAGCTCGGCTCTTTGACGCGGGTCATGAGGCTCCACCCGAGGTCGGCGACGAAAGCCAGCCCTATGACCGCGCCGGCGGCCACCAGGATCTTCGTCGTGCGCCTGCTCATACCGACAAACATCGGCACTGCGCATCGCAGTCGCAACGCCCCGCCGCGCGCACTTCTCCGTCTCCGCCTCTGTCCCCGCCTCTGTACCCGCCCCCCGCCTCTGCCTCCGTCTCCGAGTCCGAAAACCGCGACGTCACCGCCCCGATGAGCCCGCCAATGCCGATCGTCTTCTTGTTCAGGTGCTCGCGCTCGACCTCGACGATGACCCGAATCGACGACCGCGTTCATGCCGGCAGGGCAGCTCTCGCAGCAAAACCGATCACAGATGATCGCCTCATTTGCGCGTTTCATTCCCGCTAGAAGCGCGGACCAAGTGAGCTCTTCAGGAGCGAGGCTCCGCTCGTGGCCGCTTCGACCTCGCCGGCGTGTTCGACATCGACCTGGCCGAACGAGAGACTCAAACGGCGAAGGCCCCGCTTTCGCAGGGCCCTTCATCGGCTGGATGCGTGGTCCAGAGTGGTTGCGCGAGGGCGATTCGTGCGCTGGAGCATGCTGTTTTCGTGGAGTTCGCGCTGGAGCTCGTCGCCCTGAAATCGATCACCCCGGATGCCCTTTTGCGACGCTGGTCGGCGGACGCTTCATGCCCGTGACGGACCCTTCGCGAGGGAGAACGGGCGAGCAACGGTGATGCCACCCGCAGGCGGAGATGACGTGGATCAACTCCATCGGGTTCCGTCCACACGACGGACTTTCGTTGATGGCGCAATTCGTTTTCATGTCGTTGGTTTTTGATCGCTCCCCACCCGCGTGCGCGCTACGCCGTCGCGCATGAAGAGGCTTGGCGCTTTGCTCGTCGCGTTGACCACGCTGGCATGTGGAAGCGGCGACGGGGGCTCGGTCACCGACGCGGGCGCCGGCGAGACGGGTGCCACTGCGTTCTCCGATCGTGTGAGTTTGTCCGAAGTGGCGACGTTCCAGACGGTCAAGGTCGACCTGATGAAGGACGGGAGCGACATCGCGAAGCTGAACGCACCCATCGTCTCGTATCGGCCGACCCTGTTGCGCGCGTACGTCACCGTCTCCGGACAGTGGTCGAAGCCGCTCCTCGTCGACGCCGAGCTCGACCTGTTCATCGACGGGAAGCCTGCCGGCGCGCTCTTCGACTCGAAGCCCGTCAGCGAGAGCTCGATCGACGGGGATCTCGCCACCACGTTCAACTTCGACCTCCACGACGGGCAGGTCCGCTCGTCCACGACGTTCACGTTGTCGATTCGCAATGACGCCACCGGCGAGGCGATCACCTACCCGAGCGACGGCAGCGCTCGAACGCTCGGCGTGCGCGACGGCGCGCCGGTGCGCGTCGAGATGGTGCCCATTCAATACGACACCGATGGTTCCCATCGGCTGCCGAGCCTCGACGCCACGCAGCTCGCCCGGTTCCACGACACGCTCTACCGGATGTACCCGAGCGCGTCGGTGGACGTCAGCGTGCACGCGCCGCTCGCCTGGAACCAGTCCGTCGCCCCGGATGGAACCGGGTGGGACGAGCTGCTGGGCGCCGTCGCCGGCTTGCGACAGGCCGACGTCCCGCCGGACGACGTTTACTACGTCGCGGCGTTCGAGCCGGCGCCGACGATCAATGACTTCTGCAGCCAGGGCGGGTGCGTCCTCGGCGTGGCGCCGGTCGCGGGCCCGGACGACGTCGATCTCCGTGTGGCGATGGTCCTGGGGTACAAGGGCCAGTACCCCGCGAACACGCTCAACCAGGAGCTCGCCCACGCGATGGGGCGCGAGCACGCCGACTGCGGCGGCGCCGATTACATCGACCCGAAGTTCCCGTATCCCGACGCGGGCATCGGCATGTGGGGTTATGACATCCTGGACAAAACGCTCGTCGACCCGAACACGGTGTTCGACTTCATGGGGTACTGCTCGCCCATCTGGGTCTCGGACTACACCTACAGCGGGCTCTTCGATCGAATCGTGCACGTCGCGCAAGGGCTTCCGCCGAGTGGGCCGGTAGCGCCAGCGCCGCCGCAGAACTATCGACTCGTGCACTTGCGGCCCGACGGATCGCTCGCCTGGGGCCGCGTTCTTCCCATGCGCCGCGCCCCGTCCCTCGAGACGCGGGCGATCACGTTGCTCGGCGCCGGCCGCACCGTGGAGGTGCCTTTCGTCCGCTTCGACCACGTCGGCGGCGGAATCCTCTTCCTGCGCGAGGAGGAGGCGCGGATGGGTGTGCGCGTCGAGGGCGCGGGCAGGCTCGCGCCGCCGTCGCCATGACGATTGGGCATGCGGGTGGCGCCATTCGGCCACCATTTGGAGGTGATTCGATGAAGAAGCTTTTGAAGTCGAAGAAGCTACGGAACATCAAGGTCGTGAAGGGGGCTCTCAAAGGGACCACATCGCCGCGTGGTGGCCAGCGCGGACACACTCGTGGTGCCCTCGGTCACTGTGGAGGCGGCCCCTGATCCTGGAGGCGGGCCGGGTGATCCTCCTGCGGTGAGCCCGGCCCGTTCTCGCGTGAAGAAGGATCGAACCAGTGGCTCGGACGTGGGACGTCGTGGTGGTGGGTGCCGGCCCGGCAGGATGCGTCGCCGCAGACCGCCTGGCATCGCGCGGGCACCGCGTCTCGATCTTGGACGCGGGGCCGAGGCTGCCGAACGGCGCGCGGGTCCCCGAGGTGGATCGGCGCGCGTGGTCGTACTCGACGGTTGGTTCGTCGTTCGACTGGTATCGGGTGCGCGCGATCGGAGGGCGCGGCCTGCTCTGGGGTGGCTGGGCTTATCGCTTCCCGGAGCGCGTGTTGCGACGAGGCGGGTGGCCGTACGGCGTTGGAGCCCTCGCCGATGTCTACGCGGAGCTCGAGGCTCGCCTCGGCGTCGTCGAAGGGACGCTCGACGAGCGTTACGGCAGGGTCGCCCGCGCCTTGGGTTTGAGAATCGCACCCAAGCGCGCGCCGCTCGCAGGCGGAAAGATCTGGACGCCTCTCATGGGCGCGCGTGCGCGGCACGCACGTCCTTGGACTGCGGCGCTCCGAGTGGAGCACGAGAAGCGCCGCGCCCGGTTTGCGCACGTCCTCGACCTGCGAGCGGGATCGGCCCGGCGTCTCTCCGCGCGCGCGTTCGTGCTCGCGGCCTCGCCCATCGAGACGGCCAGGATCTTGCTGGAGAGTGACGTCGACACCGGCGGGCGGATCGGGCGTGGGCTGGTGGACCATATGGTCGCGAGCTACCTCCTCCTCGAGCCGAGGCCTCCACCTTCGGCCGATGGGCGGGGGCCGTTTCCAGGGTCCGCGCTGGTCGAGAGCTTCGTGAACACGAGCCGCGGCACGACGCGTTCGTATCGAGGCGCGTTTTCGATCGAGCTTACGGGGCCAGTGTCCCTCGAGAGCCTCGGGATCGAGCGCATGGTGCCCGGGGCGGAGCAGCCGAGCTGGAGCGCGACGCTCATCCACGCGCTCGGCGAGGTGTTCCCACACCGGCGGCGCTACGTGGATCTCGATCCCGACCAACGCGACGCGCTCGGCAGGCGCGTGCCGCGCATCCACCTCGCCTGGACGGCCCAGGAGAAGAAGATGGCGGCGGACATGAAGCGCGCTTGCGTGCACCTCGCAGACGCGCTGGGAATTCAGGGCAGCCGCCTCGTACCCTTCGTCGATCCCCTGCAACCCGGCGCGGGCCACGAGGCCGGGACGTGCGCCATGGGGCGGGACGAGAGCGCGCCGTGCGATCCTCATGGGCGGCTCCGCGCGCTCGACAACGTTTGGATCGCCGACGCGTCGGCGACGCCCACTGCGGGCGATCGCCACCCCACCCTGACCGTCTTGGCCCATGCGATGCGCGCGGCCGACTCGGTCTCGGTCTACCTGGCCGGGGCCGATGCTTCGCGCCCTGCGAGCGACAAGCGCGGATACACCAGCACGCCGCTCGCGACGCCCACGACGTAGCTCGCCATCGTGACCGCGATCACGAAGCGAAAACCTCCCTTGTCGAGCGCCATCAGCGGTCCGGCGAGGAAGTTCGCTCCGGCCCACGCGACGGACTGGGCGAGCATGCGGTAAGAGGCGAGCGGGCCCGAGTCCTCGTCCACCACGTTCGAGTGCAGGAAGCTGCCGACGAGCGGGCTCGAGACGTTCATCACCGCTTGCCGCAGAACGAACGCGGTCGCCGCGAAGGGAACCGCGTGCGCCAGGAGCAGCTCGCCGAAGAACGGCAGCGAGGCGAGCTGCGATCCGATGATGACGGGCCAGGTCCCGTATCGCCGCGCGAGGCGCGGCGAAAGCAGGTGTCCGACGCCGCCCGCGAGCATCATGACGGCGTAGAGCCCGCCGATCCCCGCGGGGCCGAGGGTGAACCGCTCCTTGAAATAGAGCTGGAGGAAGGGGATCGTGAGCCCGCTCCCGAAGAAGATGATGACGTCGGGGGTCAGGAGCAAAGCTGCGCGGCGGGGATGGCGCAGGCGAAACACGTCGACAAAGGATGAGCGCACTCTTCGTGGGCGCGCTTCACGGATGCGCGCGAGCGGTAACAGCGCGACGAGCACCGCGGCGCATCCGATCGCCAGGGCGACGCGGTACCCGAGGAGCGGAGAGCCGAGGGCGTGGCCGGCCACCCGTTGCAGTTGTCCCGCGATCAGCGCACCGGCGGCTCCGGGCAGCGCCTGGATGGCGATCGTGTGGGTCGCGAAGAGGCGAACGCGTTCGCTCGCCGAGGATTGCCGGGTGAGAAACGGCGCGGCGATCATGGTCAGGCCCTGGATGCCGAGGCCGGCCGCCGCGGCGCCAGCGAGCAGCCACGCGGGCTGCGTCGCGATCGCCTGGATCGCGAAGCCCAGGGCGTTGGCGGCGACACCCGCCGCGAGCGCGACGCGCGCGGTGAATCGGCGCAGCCCCCAAAGGCCGAGCAGGCCCGCAGCGATGCCCGCGGCGCCGCCCACGCCCTGCACCGACGCGATCGTCGGAGCCGACAGACCGAGGTCGAGCAAGTACTGGTTGCGCAGCACGACGAAGGTCTGCTGGCCGGTGCCGACCAGCGCCGCCGCGATGAGCCACGCGCGCGCGTTGGGGTGAAAGGGGGGCGAGCTCGCCAAGGTAACGACTACTCCGGTTCGGAGCGGGTGCCGCGCGGCGGTTGACGAGAGCAGCGCCCAGCTACCCGACGCTCCTGCCAATCAGACCAGGCCGGTCACGCGCCTCTCGTGACATAAAGCACCGGACGATGTCGGGCGCGTTCGGAGATGGCCACGCTGACGGTGAGCACCACGGATTGACACACGCCGGTGCACGCGCAATCGGTGGAATCGTGGCCGACGACGCGGGGCGTTCGTGAGCGCTCACACTCGGACGCATACGACGGGATGGTTGCGAAGCGAGGCCATGCGCTCATGATATCCGCGCCGCGTCATGTTCCGGCTGCGTACCATCCGCGCGAAGCTCCTGTCGCTGGTCGCACCTACGCGCCGCCAGCGACCTCGGGTCACCCGCGATCAAGGGCCGGTGACCAGCCGGCGCACGCGCCTGTCGCAGTCCGGGCACAGCCCGTGGCTCAGGTGCGGGAGCTCGACCCGTCCGAACAGGTCGAGCGCGGCCACCGCCTGCTCCACGGCGAGCCAACGGTCACCCTCGACGTGGAGCCGCTTGCATACGCTGCAGATGGCGACGACCTCCGAGCCGCGCGGGGCGCGGGCGTCGAGCAGCGCCTCGGGACTGCGCGCCTCCTCTCGCAGCAGCGAGGCTGTGAGCTCGAGCTCGGCGTGTGGGCACGCCCTCACCTCTAGCTCCATGAATCGGCGAAGCTCCGGCGCGTCGCAGCGGAAGGGCACGACGACCGTGCGCTCGTCCCGGCGGACCGCTTCGAAGATGAGCTCGTACAGGTGCCGGGTTTCGATTCCCGCCACGAAGGTCCACAGCGAGCGGCCCAGGATGCCTGGCTCGGCGAGCTCCGGCGCGCCGTTCGCGCGCGCGAACGCGGTCCAGCTTTCGCTCACCCAGCGGATGCGATCGAGCTCGTCCAGCCGATAGCGAACCACCGACATCGGCCCTCTCACGCTTGCGGCCTCGCAGGCCCGACGACGGCCAGCGCTTCCTCTATCCGTCGCTTCAGCTCGCCCGCGTCGAACGGCTTGTGGAGCAGACGTGAGCCCGCGGGCAGGAGCGCGGCGTCGCTCAGCGATCGCTCCGAGTATCCAGACATGAAGAGCACGGGCAGCCGCCGCACCTCGGAGCGCATTCGCTGCGCGAGCTCGAGCCCATTCATCCCATCCATCACGACATCGGTGAGCAAGAGGTCCACGGGGTTCGACGC
>DATIQP010000056.1:0-2193 GCA_035470765.1 Polyangiaceae bacterium
CGCGCCGTTGCCGGCCGCGACGACGGTGGACATCATCCCGTGCCACGCGCTCACGTCGGCGGCGCCGAGAAGGTCGGTGCCGCCCTTGTCGTGGATGACGTCGTGGAAGGCGTGGATGCGCGAAAAAGGCGTGATCAGGTCCGCGTGGGGGTAGAAGCCCGAGTCGATGAACGCGGTGACGATGCCGCGGCCCGTGTGGACGGCGTCGGCGCCGATTCGATCGGCGATGGGGAGCGGATCGCGCTCGCGACCGCCCCGCGCGACCGGCATCTTGCTCTCGGACTTACGCTTCACGGCCCAGCGTGGTTCAGCACACGCGCCCGCTCTCGTCAACCACGACGCCGGAAAGGAAAGGCCTAGCTCCACCATGAGGCACGCGAACTTGTCGCGGGCGCCGTCGAGGGCTTCGGTTATCGTTGGTGAATGACTGGGGATGGGGACGACGTGACCCGACTGCGGGCGGAGCTGGCGGCAGCGCAGGCCGAGCTCCGCAAGTGGAAGGAGGACGTGACGGGCCGCCGCGAGGCCGTGGAGGCGCTCCGCCGCGCCGAGGAGAACTTCGAGACCTTCGTGCGGAGCATGCCGGTCCCGGCGGTGATCCATCGGGACGCCGCGTTCGTGCTCGTGAATCGCGCCTTCACGGAGGCCTTCGGCTACGGCGAGGCCGAGATCGTGGGGCGGAGCATCTTCGACATCGTCGAGAACGCCGACGTGCCGTACGTCCGCCAGTACCTGGCCAACGGCCTGGAGGAGCGCGCGGGTCTCAGGACGCGCGAGCACCACTTGCTGCACGCCGACGGGACGCGCAGCGCCGTCGAGGTCACCTCGGTGCCCGTCTTCTTCCGTGGCCAGCTCACCCCGATGGCCGTCATCCACGATCTGCGCGAGCGCAAGCGCCTCGAAGCGCAGCTCGTCATGGCCGACCGCATGGCGTCGCTCGGCCGCCTCTCGGCCGCCGTGGGGCACGAGATCAACAACCCGCTCGCGTACATCCTCGGTTCGCTCACGCTCATCGACCGCGAGCTCGCGCAGCTCGGCGTCGAGCCCGCGGTGGCGAGCCAGCTGCACGGCCTGCTTGCCAACGTCCGGGAAGGGGCGGAGCGCATTCGCGCGGTGGTCCAGGACCTCCGGGCGCTGAGCCGCGAGCCCATCGACGGGCGCGGCCCGGCCGACCTGAGCCACGTGCTGGACCTCTGCACCGCGATGGCGGAGCACGAGCTGCGGCACCGGGCGCGCCTCGTGAAGGCCTACGCGGCTCTCCCCGCGGTGGGAGGCACCGCCGCGCGGCTGGGTCAGGTCTTCTCGAACCTGCTCGTCAACGCGGCTCAGGCCATTCCGGAGGGTGACGCCGCGGGCAACGAGGTGCGCGTCTAGGCTCACGTGACGGCCGACGGGAAAGTTGCCGTCGACGTCGTCGACACCGGCAGCGGAATCGCCCCGGAGGTGGCTCCGCGCATCTTCGAGCCGTTCTTCAGCACGAAGGCCGGCGCCGGCACGGGCCTCGGGCTCGCCATCTCCCAGCACATCGTCACTTCGCTCGGCGGGACCATCTCCGCGACGCCGAACGCGCCCCGGGGGACTCGCTTGCGCGTGGTGCTGCCGTGCGCGGACGAAGCCGAAGCCATCGAGAGCGTGCGGCAAGAGGCTGCGCGCACCGAGACCGAGGCCAAGAACGCGCACGCGCGCATCCTCGTGGTCGACGACGAGCCCCAGATCACGCTCATGATCGCGCGCCTGCTTCGCCCGCGCGCCGTCGACGTGGCGCACGGCGGCAAGGAGGCGCTCACCCGCTTGAGCGACGGGCCCCGCTACGACGTCATCGTGTGCGATCTGCACATGAACGACCTGACCGGCATGGACGTGTACGAGCACCTGCAGCGCGCCGGAGGCGGCCTCGAACGCCGGGTGATCTTCATGACGGGCGGCGTCATGAGCGAGCGAGCCAGCGACTTCGTGGCGCGCTGCGACTGCCCGCTGCTCGACAAACCGTTCGACGGGCCGGCGCTCGAATCCGCGATCGAGTCGGTCCTCGAACGAGGGTCGCGCCCGTAGACGCCGGTAGCGAAAAGGCTTCGTTTTTGCTACGCTGACGCGTCTTCAATGCCACATTCGCGCCTCATGCCCCTGCGTGTGTGCCTCGTCGACATGAACAACGGCGTGGCCAACCAGGCGACCCGCTGCTTCCGCCGCATC
>DATIQP010000057.1:0-10703 GCA_035470765.1 Polyangiaceae bacterium
GCGCAGAAGTTCCCCCGGTGGTGGCTTCGCTACACGCCTCCGTTCTTCGGCGTCGCGGCCGCGGTCGTCCTGCCGCAGGCGCGGCGCGCCGTGCGGCGGAACCTGGAGCGCATCCGCGGTCCTCAGCCGTTGTGGCGCGACGTCGTCGACACCTCGAGCACCTTCGCCTCGTACGCGGGCTGCCTCGCGGAGTCGCTCTCGAAGGGCTCCAAGAACGACGCGCCCGTCGACGTCCTCGTCCACGGTGCCGAGAACGTGCGCGCGGCCGTCTCGAAGAACCGCGGAGTGCTGCTGCTCACGATGCACACGGGAGGCTGGGACGTCGCCGGGCCGCTCTTCGCCGCGCACTCCAAGCTCGACGTCATGCTCGTCATGGAAGGCGAGCGCGACGAGGCGGCTCGCGCCGTCTCGGATCGAGTGCGCGAGTCGCAAGGCATGCGCGTCATGCACATCGGTGACGACCCGCTGGCGGCGCTGCCGCTCGTCCGCCACCTCACCGAGCGCAAGGGCGCCGCGGCCCTGCAGCTCGACCGCATTCCCGCGAGCGGGCGCGCCGTCCACGTGGAGCTGCTCGGTGGCCCCGCGAAGCTCCCCGAGGGCCCGTTCCGCCTCGCCCAGCTCACCGGCGCGCCGCTCCTGCCGGTGTTCTGCGCGCGGCGCGGCTTTCGACGTTACCTGCTCGAGGTTCTTCCGCCGCAGGAGCTCGTCCGCCGCGCCACCCCCGCTCAGCTCCAGAGGGTCGCCCAGACCGTGGCCGACGAGATGACCACCTTCCTGCGCGAGCATCCCACCCAGTGGTTCCAGTTCGACCGTGATTGACCGTTCGCGGCGCGCGCCGACGAAGTTATCGCTTTGTCTCGGGGCGAGGGCGTGCGAGATCTCCGGCCCCCAACCCACAGGCGCATGACCACCCGCTTCCACATCGGCGCAAGACGGCTCGAAGGCAACCTCGCGGCGTACGCCAAGCGCTTCGACTTCCTCGAGGTTCACATGGCGTCGAGGAGCCAGCCGGCGCCCGCGCTCGCCACGCTTCGCCGCTGGCGCAAGCAGGTCCCTCCGCACTTCGACTTCTCGGTCTCGGTCGGCCCGGCGGCCGCGGCGCTCAAGCCGGGCAAGGCGCTCGACGCCGATCTCGACGCGGCCCTCGCCGCCGCGGACGCGCTGCAGGCGCGGTGGGTCCTCCTCACGACCACGCCCGAGGTCACCCCCGCCCCGATCTGGCGCGAGCGGCTCGCGAAGGCGGTCGCGCGCGTGCGGCGCGACGCCACGATGCTCGCCTGGGAGCCGCGCGGCCTCTGGGAGCACGACGACGCGGATCGGCTCGCGCGCGAGCTCGACCTCGTGCTCGTGACCGATCCGCTCCGCGACCCGATCCCGCCGGGGCCGATCGCGTACCTGCGCCTGCGCGCGCTCGGCGAGACGCGCTCGTTCGGCGCAGCTGCGCTCGAGCGCGTCGTGGCCGCGGCGTTCGGCCGCCGCGACGCCTACGTGATCCTCGAGACTCCGAGCGCGCTCGCCGAGTGCAAGCGCCTCCGGCAGCTCGCGCAGGGCCGCAAGAAGGAGGGGGGACTCGGCCGCGTCGTGCGCCCGCGCGCCGAGGCCGTGGCCGGGCGCGGCGCGTTGCGCGTCAAGGACGACGAACAGGAATGACTCTGGAGCGGCGCAGGGTCGCGGCGGCGTTCGCTACGCAGCCGGTCGCGGCGAGCGCGGCCAACTCCATGTTGCCGCGCGGCAACGCCGTCGACGCCGTGTGCGCGGGCGCGTTCGCGGCCGCGGCCGAGTCACCCGGCGTGCTGTTCGGCCCCGTGCACCTGCTCGTCGCGGGCCCCGGTCTCGGCCTGCGCGCCATCGACGGCCGCCTGGCGCAGCCGGGCGCCGGCGTCCCGCGCCCGCGCGGCTTCGTCTCCGAGAAGGAGATCCCCGCGGCGGCGAGGTGCGCCGTCCCGGCGATGCCGGCCGCGCTCGCCACCGCGCTCACCATGTTCGGCAGCGCGACGCTGCGCCGGGCCATGGGCCCCGCGCTCGAGATCGCGCGCGCGGCCAACCCCGGGCGCTTCGCGCTCCTCGACGCCATCTCCAAGCGCGGCGCCTTCGCGCTTGCCGAGGAGCGCTTCCTGAGCGCCCTCGTCGCCGCCGCCGGCGCCCTCGCCGGGGGCATCTTCTCGAAGGAGGATCTAGGCGCGCTGAAGATCGACGTCGCCGCCACCGTCGACCACGACGGCTGGGCCGTCGCGCCGTTCTTCGACCCCGACGCGGAGGGCGGCGAGCGCTGCCACGTCGTCTGCGCGGCGGACGGTCGCGGCATCGTCGCGGCGCTCGGCTACGAGCTCGAGGAGGAGGGCCTCGCGATCGACGAGCTCGGCATCGTGGCGCCGCTGCGCGGCCTGCCGGTGATGCGCGGAGAGCGCCGCACGAGCCCGGGCACGATCCTGCCCGCCCCGTCGAGCATCGCGCTCCTCGGCAAGGGAGAGGGCGCCCTCGGCCTCGGCGCACAGCCGCGCGCGGCCTCGCGCCTCGCGGCCGCGATGGCGGACCACACCCGCGGCGCACCCCTCGATCAAGTCCTTCGCGCGCGCGCCCCTTCGGCGGCCGCGCTCCGTTCGCCTCGTGGCGCGAGCGGCTACAGCTTCACGCCGTGACGCTTCGCGTACGCCATCACGCCGATCTTGTCGATCGTGCGCATGTCGCGCGTCGATAGATTGAGCGTCACGAAACGGCGGAGCTCGGGGACCCAGACCCGGCGCGCCTGGATGTTGACGTGCTGCCAGCGCTTCGTCTTGATGTTGGAGTGCGAGACGTTCTGCGCCTTGAGCTTGCGTTTGCCGGTGATGTCGCTGCGAGCCATGGTGGTCGGTCCTCGAAGCCGCGGTCCTGATTTGACCGGGGGGCGGCGGAAAGTGCTCGATTGCTGGCCGATTGTCAAGGCGAGGACGCGCGTAAGGCCATCGCGGCCCGCCCCAGCTCCCGGACCAGGCCCCGGCAAAACTCCTGCATTTGGACGAAGGACGCGGTTTTCTGCAGCGTCGTCTCGTTCATGTAGAGGCGGCGGGCCAGCTCGACCTGGACGGCGTGGACCCGCTGGGCCGGCCTCCCCCAGTGCCGGGTGGTGAAACCGCCCCGGTAGGGCTCGTCGTGCCGGACGGCCAGCCCGGCCGCCACGGCGTGCCGCTCGACCCGGTCGATGAGCGAGCCGTGCGCCGTCGTGTGCCCCTGAGTTCCCGGGACCACGTCCGCGCGCACCACGTCGGCGTCCCCGTTCGCGGATCGGCCGACGCTCGGCATCGAGTGCCCCGCCAGCACGACGCACACGCCGAAGCGCTCCAGCTTGCCGGCGACGATCTCGGCGAGGGCGGCGTGGTACGGCCGATGGAGCTCCCCGAGGCGCGCCTCGAGCTGCTCGCGCGAGAGCGGCGCGGCGAGGCACCGCTCGTTGTCCGTCGTCAGCCGCCAGACGACCCCCCGCGGCGCCCGCGGCGTGCTCGGGCCGCCCACGACCGTCTCGGCGTCCACGTCGGTCTCCGCGCGGTTGAGGTCCACGACATAGCGCGAGACGCGCGACACGAGCACGGTCGCGCCTTCGTGGGCGGCCTCTGCGTAGAGCTCGTCCACGAACAGGTCCGCGTCGCGCGCGATGGAGCGCGCCGGCGCGAGCAAAGTCGTCGCGAAGTGCGGCGGCACCGAGAGGCCGGCGTGAGGCACCTCGACGACGAGGGGAGTCTCGCCGGCGCTCGGACGGAGGACCTCGAAGTACGAGCTCACCACCCGACCCTACCAGATCCTCACGCCCGCGGATGCGAGCGCTTGTGCGCCGCGCGCACGTGATCTTGCGCGACGTGCGTGTAGATCTCCGTCGTCCCGAGGTCGGCGTGCCCGAGCATCGCCTGCACGGCGCGCAGGTCCGCCCCGCCTTGCAGCAGGTGCGTCGCGAACGAGTGCCGCATCTTGTGCGGCGAGACGGGGAGCGTCACCCCGGCCGCGCGCGCGTAGCGCTTGATGAGCTTCCAGAATCCCTGCCGCGTCATCGGACCGCGCGGCGTGAGGAACAGCGCGCGGCTCGACCCCGACGCCCGCTCCCACTGCGGCCGCACGTGCTCGAGGTAGCGGTCGACGAAGCCGAGCGCGACCTCGCCGACTGGCACGAGCCGTCGCTTGCCGCCCTTGCCGTGCACCGACACCACGCCGCGTTGCCGATCGAGATCGCCCAGCTTGAGCGTGCAGAGCTCCGTCACGCGAAGGCCGCACGCGTAGAGCAGGTGCAGCATCGCGGCGTCGCGCAGCCCGCGCGCCGTCGAGAGATCCGGCTTGTCGACGATGCGCAGCACGTCCTCGAGGCCGAGGGCCTTGGGCAGCCGACGCCCGAGCCGCGGCCGCTCGATGAGCGCGCACGGATCGCTGGCGACGACCTTCTCGCGCATCAGGAACTTGAAGAAGCCGCGCACGGCCGACAGCTGCCTCGCGCTCGAGCGCGCGCCGTAGCCGCGCCGCGTGTTCCACACGAGCAGCTCGGCGATGTCGCCTTCGGTCACGGCCTCGGCGCGAGCCCCTTCTCCGACGCGCGCTGCGAGCTGGTTCAGGTCCAGGGCGTAGGCCTCGAGCGTGTTCTTCGAGAGCCCCCGCTCGACGCGAAGGTGATCGAGGTACGTGTCGATCCAGCCGCTGAGATCCACGCTCCGATTCTACCTCTCCGCGCGTCGTTTGAAAAGATTGAGTTACGCCCCGAACGGTGACGCCCTGCGCCACGCCGCGAGCACGCCCGAGGCCCTCCCGGAGGCCACCGCCTCCCTCGCCGCCGAGAAGGCGTCGCGGGGCGACCGCGCGCGACCCGCGACCAGGAGCGTGGCCGCCGCGTTGAGCAGGACCGCCGAGCCGCCGGGGCGCTCGGGGTCCTCTAAAATCGTTTCAATGGATTGTGCATTGCTCTTCGCATCGCCCCCGCGCAGCGCGTCCACCGCGGTGCGCTCCGCGCCGAAGTCCTCCGGCGCGACGACGCGCTCTCGCACCGCGCCGCGCTCGACCTCGGTCACGCGCGTAGGCGACGCGGGGCTGATCTCGTCGAGCCCGTCCTCGCTGCGCACCACCCACGCGCGCTCGCACCCGAGCTCCGCGAGCACCTGCGCGAGCATCGGCCGCAGCGCGTCGTCGTAGACGCCGACGAGCTGGTGGGTGGCGCGCGCCGGGTTGGCGATCGGGCCGAGCGCGTTGAAGATCGTGCGCACGCCGAGCTCGCGCCGCGCCTGCGCCGCGTGGCGGAGGGCAGGGTGGTGCGATGGCGCGAAGAGGAAGGTGATGCCGATCTCGCGCAGCAGCTCCGCGTGCCGCTCGGGCCCGTGGTCGATCGCGATCCCGAGCGCCTCGACGACGTCCGCGCTGCCGCACTGGCTCGAGATGGAGCGGTTGCCGTGCTTGGCGACCGGCACGCCGCACGCCGCGACCACGATCGCCGCGGCGGTCGAGACGTTGATCGTCCTCGTGCCGTCGCCGCCGGTGCCGCAGGTGTCGACGACGAGCTCGAGATCGTGATCGACCGGCGTCATGCGCGCGCGCAGCGCCCTCGCGGCCGCCGCGAGCGCTGGCGCCGTCTCGCCGCGGACCCGCACCGCCGCCGCGAACGCCCCGACCTGCACCGGCGTCCACTCTCCCGCCAGGATGGCGCCGAACGCCGCCTCGACGAGCCCTGGGTCGAGCACCGGCGACGCGACGAGCCGCGCCAGCGCGTCGGAGAAGGCGATCTCGCTCACGCGGCCCTCGCGCGCGGCAGCGCCGCGAGCCAGTTGCCGAGCAGCTGCTTGCCGCACGTCGTGAGGATGCTCTCGGGGTGGAACTGCACGCCCTCGACGGCATGCTCCCTGTGACGCAGCCCCATGATCTCGCCCTCCGCCGTCCGGGCGCTGATCTCGAGGCACGCCGGGAGCGAGGCGGGCTCCACGACGAGCGAGTGGTAGCGCGTGGCGACGAACGGGTTGGGCAGGCCGGCGAAGATCGTCTTGCCGTCGTGCGCGATGGGCGAGGTGCGTCCGTGCATCAGGCGATCGGCGCGCACGACGCGACCGCCGAAGGTCTGGCCGATCGCCTGGTGCCCGAGGCACACGCCGAGGATGGGGACCTTCCCTGAAATCGTTTCAATGGATCGAAGCGAGATGCCCGCCTCGTTCGGGGTGCACGGCCCGGGCGAGATCAGGAGGCCGTCCGGGCTCGCGGCGAGGATGCCGCGCTCGTCGATGGCGTCGTTCTTCACGACGGTGCAGCGCGCGCCGAGCTCGCCGAGGTACTGAACCAGGTTGAACGTGAACGAGTCGTAGTTGTCGATGACGAGGACGTGCGGCACGGGTGGAGCATAGCGCGGCCGCTCGAGGACGTGCACGCGCGCGAAACGCTCCTCGGCCGAGCTGTCGAGTCGACGGTCTTGCGGCGCGCTCGCTGCCAACGAGCGGCAGCAGCGTGAAGTTCTCCGGAAGGACCGGCACGTGCCGTGTTGGTACGCCTAAGCCGCCGGGTTTCTGGCCTCCCAGTCGAGCTGACGTCGACGTGCGGCAGACACGCTGCCGCATCTCCACGCCAGCTCTCGGTCGAGACTCGATTGGTTGGAGCGACTCAGCCTCAGGGGCCGACGTCGATGTCGTGGGCGAGCGTCTGCGCGCGGCGCTCGAGGTCGAGCTGCTTCTCGTAGGCGCCGAGCTTCGCGTCGAGATCCTCGCCGCGCAGCGCGGCCGCGAAAGGATCGACGGCGTTCTTCCGGTCCTGCTCGAGCGTCACGAGCGCCTCTTTCTTGGCGCGCCCCCACGCGGAGCGCGGCTCGACCGCTCGCGCCGAGGCGAGCGCCGCGTCGGCCGCGGGCGATACGTTTCGTTTGAAAATATCATCGGCCTTCTGCACGTCGCCGGCGTGCGCCGCGTCGTCCGCCTCCGCGAGCGCGCGTCCGAGCGCCTGGTCCGCGGCGATCGCTTGCTGCAGCTCGACTCGATCGAGCGCGGCCGGATCGGGGCGCGTGCACGCGAGGGTCAGCGCGAGCGCAAGCAGCGCGACGAACGCTACTCCGCGTCTTCGTCGGCGTTGCTTCGCGCGACGACCGACTAGGCCGCGTTCCAACGTACGAGCTGCCGCAGCTGCGCACGCTCGAGCATGTCCGCGTACGAGACGCGGACCGCCTGCGTCTCGCCGACCCGGCGCACCGACCGGGCCCACAGCCACATCCGGTGAGGCGTCCCGGGCACGCCGAGCTCCAAGGGGAAGGAGTCCTCCTGGTTCAAAGGCTCTCGAATGATCCGAAGGAGCAGCCCGTCCTCGGAGACGTCGAGCAGGTCCGCCAGGTAGGGATGACCCTCGATGTACTTGTTGAGCCAGAGGGGCTTTGCCAGGCGAGCCCGGACCGAGACGCGACGTTCGAAGGAGCCAGCAGCTTGCATTCTCGAATTGTAGGTCGATGTAGTTTGGCATGGCCAAGTAGTCGTAGCGTTTGACACGAAACGCGCAGGGAAACTAACGTTCCCGCGTCCGCCGCCGCGTCACAGAGCGGGGACCTGCGTTGCACCCCGGTGCAGCGCTCGAGCCTTGCAGACAGAGCTTGGACAGACGGTTGGTGGTGATGCCTTCGTTAGGCATTGGAGAATTCTATGGCCGAAGAGAAAAAGCCGAAGATTGACCTGAAGGCACGCCTGGGAAAGTCCGCCGTCGGCGGCGCGACCCCGACGCCTCCCCCCGTGGGGAACGCGCCGACCAGCTCGGGAAACGTGGCGGCTCCGTCGTCGCCCGTGATGGGCGCCTCGGGTCCGAGGTTACCGGTGCCGGGTGTGCCCGTTGGGCCGGCCCCTGCGCTCGATCCCAACAACCCGCTTTCCGCCATCGTCGCGCCGCGCTCGGTCATGCCCGCCTCGGTGGCGCCGCAGCACCAGCGCATCGAGGTCGACGAGATGGCCATCCAGCAGGCCACCGGCAAGGCTCGCAAGACGGGCCTCGTCTTCGCGGGCGTCGCCCTCGTGCTCGGCATCGGCGCTGGCTTCGTCGGAGGGCAGGCGAAGGAAGCGGGCGACGGCCGCGCGCAAGCCAAGCGCGACGCGCAGGAGCTGAAGGACGGCGTCGACGCCGCCAAGACGAAGATCGGCGATCTGGCCGACAAGCTCGAGGCGGGCGCCAAGCAGCTCTCGGCGAAGGAAGGCAAGGCCTACCCGAAGGATCTGGCCAACCAGCTCGGCGGCATCAACGTCGACTTCGACGGCAGCAAGCTCGCCGGCCGGCGCTTCTCCGGCTTCCCGCAGGACACGTCGGCGCAGCTCTTCGAGTTCGTCACCGCCGTGCAGTCCCTCAACGACCACAAGACCGCGGTCAAGAACCTGCTCACCAAGCTCGAGAAGCCCATCACCGCCCAGTTCGAAGCGTCGGCGAAGGGCGAGCACACGATTCAGTACGTCGTGCTCCTCGGCGGGCCGACGGGCAAGGATCAGGCTGGCAACTACATCGCCAACATCGCGACGCTCAGCCCGGCCATCACCTTCACCGGGGACAGCCCGCAGATGCCGGCCGAGATCAAGGCCTCGTTCGCGGGCCAGAACGTCGGCGCTCCGAAGTTCAAGGGCGGCGCGCTCAACGATCCGTCGGCCATCTACGTGACGCCCGGCAGCTTCGACAGCGTGTGCCCGACGGAGACGCGGTCGCTCACCGCGCAGCTCGGCGTCAAGCTGGGTGATCTCATTCAGGAGATCCGAGGCGCCGCCAAGACGCCGGGCGAAATGGAAGTGGACGTGAAGCCCGGCTTGCTCGAGCGGGCGGACATCCTGAGCAAGGGCCTGGAGAAGGTCGCCAACGCCAAGTGAAAAGACGAAGGTGGAGTGTATGAAGGTGGCATTGAAATGGTGAATGGGGCCGAAACCCATTCCCCATTACAATTCCTGGTTCATACATTCCCCAGTCGTCTTGTCATGGCGACGCTACGGTGACCGACCGTAGACGAGGTCCATCTTCGAACGAGGATCGACCTCGGCGCCGATGTCCACGTAGCCGCGCAGCAGGAGCGCGCCGGCGCGCGCCGCGCGTGCGATCGGCTTGCGCCCGAACGCCGCGAGTAGGCCGCGCCCGCGCGTGGGCTCTGGCAGGACGATGACCCACGTCCCGCCCGGGAGCGACGCGGCGTCCGGCACGTGCGCCGCCGCCTCGTTCGCGCTCGCGTCGTCCGGCAGCTGCACGGCGAGCGCGTCGGCGTCCGAGTCGGCCCACGCGGCGCCGAGCGGGGCGACGCGAGGCCGCGCGCTGCCCACGAACCGGACTGTCTTCGGCTGCGGCATCACGCCCGCGAGTCGGGTGCGGAGATGGTGGCGGCTTTCTTCGTCTCGGCCTTCGTGACGATCTCTACCTTCATCACCCGCTTCTGATCCGCCTCGCGCACGATGAGCTTGAGGCCGTCGATCTGCACGGTGGTGCCGACCGGTGGTACTCGCCCAGAACGATGGATGATGAGCCCGCCCAGCGACTCGAAGTCGCCGTCCGCGATGATGTCTCGCTTCAAGTGCCGCGCGAGATCCGAGACCGAGACCGACGCGTCGGCGAGCACGCGCCCTTCGCCCGCCTCCTCGAACTGGCCCTCGGTGTCGTACTCGTCGCGGATGTCGCCGACGAGCTCCTCGAGGATGTCCTCGAGCGTGATGAGCCCGGCCGTGCCGCCGAACTCGTCGGCGATGAGCGCCAGGTGCTGCCGCTTGGCCTGCATCTCGCGCAGGATGCTGGCGATCGCCTGGGTCTCGGTGGCAAAGAGGACGGGGCTCCGCACGAGATCGGAGAGCTTGCCGGTCTCGAGCTTGCCCTCGCGCACCGCGCGGAACAGGTCCTTCGCGTACAGCAGCCCGGCGACCTGGTCGAGCGAGCCGCGGTAGACCGGGTACCGAGAGTGGCCATCGCTCGAGACCATCTCGAGCACCTTCGCCAAAGGCGTGGAGATCTCGACTGCCGAGATCTTCGGCCGGGGGACCATCACCTCGCCCGCGCGCAGGTCCTTGAACTCGAGCGCGCGGCGGATGATCTGCGCGGGCTCGTTGCCGAGCGTCCCGGTGCGCTCGCCCTGCGTGACGATCCAGTTGACCTCGCTCTCGGTCGTCCTCGCGTCGCGGCGAGCCTTCGGCACGGCGCGCGCGACCGAGCGGCCCAGCCACGCCAGCGGCTCGGCCAGCGGCGCGGCGATCCACTCGAGGGGCCTCAGCACGCGGAGCGCCGCGGCCCCCATCTTTTGCGGGCGCTGGCGGCCGAGAACGCCGAGCAGCTCGGCCAGCGTCCCGTACGTGAGCACCGAGGCGACGGCCGGGAACAAGGGACCAAAGCGCGTCAGGCCGACCTGGTCCGCCGCCTCCTGGAAGAGCGCGGCCGCGATGGCGACGGCCGCGACGCGACAGACCAGCCAGCGCGCGAGGACGCGCCCCCGCTCCTCCGCGTCCGCGATCCTGGCGAAGGGCGAGGCGGAATCGCGGGAGATCGAGTGCAGCAGCCCCTCGGGGATGGAGGAGATCGCGGCGTCAGCGGCCGCGAAGAGCGAGCCCACCGCGCTTGCCATGAGGGCAAGCACGATGAATCCAACTGGCGTACCTGGACCGGTCATTCATTCCCCCCGCTTCAAGCTAGTGGAGGCCGCTTCGCGGTCAAGTGAGCACCATAAATATCAACGAAGTCCGATTGTTGAACGTCATCCGCAACTCGCCCGAGCGGCGGCCGAAGGGAGAGAAATG
>DATIQP010000058.1:0-4849 GCA_035470765.1 Polyangiaceae bacterium
CAAGGCGCTGATGACGGTGGAGGTCATCGGCAAGCAGCTCGACCCCGACCTCGACGTCTTCGGCGAGGCGCAACCCTACTTCCTGGATCTCCTGCGCAAGCGCTACTCGCCCGACCGGCTCGGCATGGAGCTCTGGCGCGGCGTCGAGCAGCTGTCGCGCGCGGGCTGGGAGATGCCCATCCAGTTGCGCGAGGTGCTCGACGACCTGCGCAGCGGCCGGCTCACCGTCCGCATGGCGGATCCGGCGATGCCGTTCGCGGTCGATCGCATCGGGCGGCGGCTCTTCTCCGGCATCGTCTCCGCGGGCCTCTTCCTGGCCGGCGCCCACCTGCTCTCCAGCACGCGCCACCCGGCGCTCGGCTGGACGCTCGTCGCGTCCGGCGCCGTGCTCATCGTGCTGCACTGGATGGCGGACTCGCTGCGCAAGCCCAAGGCTTGAAGGATGAACCGGCCTTGAATTTCGGTTCGCTCTTCCTGCGCAAGCACGAGCACGAGCACGAGCCGGACTCCGAGCACGAGGGCGGCCACGCGCTGTCGCGCACCCTCACGGCGACCGATCTCACGCTGCTCGGCATCGGCGCCATCATCGGCGCGGGCCTGTTCTCCAGCATCAAGGAGATGATCGTCGGCCGCTTCGACGCCGAGGGCCACCTGATGATGCACGGCGCCGGCCCGGCCGTGATGCTCTCCTACGTCCTGACGGCCGTCGCGTGCGGGCTCGCCGCGCTCTGCTACGCGGAGGTAGCGGCCATGGTCCCGGTCTCGGGCAGCGCCTACTCGTATTCGTACGCGGCTTTCGGCGAGCTCGTCGCCTGGATCATCGGCTGGGACCTCATCATCGAGTACGCGATCGGCAACATCTACGTCGCGCAGAGCTGGGGCGACTACTTCCAGACGTTCCTGCACGGCCTCACGGGCTGGCAGCTCCCGATCTGGCTCACCAAGGACGTGCAGACGGCGGCGGCGATGGCGAAGGCCCCGGAGAACGCGGGCGTCTGGTTCCCGCACCTCGCCGGTCACGTCGTCGCGTTCAACTTCCCCGCCTTCGCCATCACGATGCTGCTCACGCTGCTGCTCTTCGTCGGCATCAAGGAGAGCGCGCGCGCCAACGCGGTCATGGTGCTGCTCAAGCTCGGCCTCGTCGGCATCTTCATCGCGCTGGGCGTCCGCACCATCCTCCACAAGGGCCAGGCGAACTGGAGACCGTTCGCCCCCAACGGGTTCAAGGGCATCTGGCAGGGCGCGGCGCTCGGCTTCTTCAGCTACATCGGCTTCGACGCGGTCTCCACGGCGGGCGAGGAGTGCAAGAACCCGCAGCGCGATCTTCCGCGCGGCCTCATCGGCTCGCTCGTCATCTGCACCGTCCTGTACATACTCACCGCCGCCGTGCTCACCGGCGTCGTCCCGATCTCGGAGATGACCACCAACGATCCGCTCGCCAAGGCCATGGAGTACATGGGCTACCGCAACTTCGCGACGGTCTTCGGCTTCGGCGCCGTCATCGCGATGACCGCCGTGTTGCTGGTCTTCCAGCTCGGGCAGACGCGCATCTTCATGGTCATGGCGCGCGACGGCCTCTTGCCCAAGACCTTCAGCAAGATCCACCCGCGCTTTCACACCCCCCATGTCTCGACGTGGCTCACCGGCGCCGTCGTCGCCCTCGGCTGCTCGGTCCTCACGCCCGATCAGGCCATCGGCCTGACCAACATCGGGACGCTCTTCGCCTTCATCCTCGTCTCGCTGGGCGTCATCGTCCTGCGCCTGCGCTACCCGAACCGGCTGCGGCCCTTCAAGGTCCCGTTCTTCCCGGTGACGCCCATCCTCAGCGCGCTGGCGTGCGTCGGGCTCATCGCGGGCCTCGAGATCTCGAACTGGCTCCGGCTCGTGGTGTGGCTGGTGATCGGGCTCGTCGTCTACTTCTCGTACGGCTACCACCACAGCGTCATCCGGCGCCGCAGCAAGCTGGTGTGAAGGGAGGGGCGCTGCTTTGTCCGCCAAGACGACCCTCTTCGTTCTCCTCGGCCTCGTCGGCGCGATCTTCCTCGCCGTCTGGGCCGCGGCGCTGCGAGAGACGCGCCGGTCCGCACGCTCGAGCGGGGCGAGAGATCGGACCGAAACGTCGGACCGAGCCGAGCGCGTCGCCCCGACCCTCTACGAGACCTTCGTCGGCGCGATCACGAACTTCTTCGACACGCTCGGCATCGGCTCGTACGCGACCACGACCACGCTCTACCGCGCCCGGAAGACGATCGACGATCGCCTCTTGCCGGGCACGCTCACCATCGGCCACACCATCCCCACCTTCGCCGAGGCTTACATCTTCATCGACCAGGTCGCCGTCGATCCGACGACGCTCGTCTCCATGATCGCCGCCGCGACCGCGGGCGCGGTGCTCGGGGCGCCCGTCGTCGCCTCCTTCTCGCGGCGCAAGGTCCAGATCGGCATGGGCCTCGCGCTGCTCGCGGTGTGCGGAATCCTCGTGTGGCGCCAGATCGGCTTGCCCGAGGACGGGGCGAAGATCGGCCTATCCGGCGCCGCCCTCGCCGTCGCGGTGGTCGCGAGCTTCGTGCTCGGCGCGCTCATGACGATCGGCGTCGGCCTCTACGCGCCTGCCCTGGTCGTGGTGTCGCTCCTCGGCATGAACCCCAAGGCGGGCTTCCCGATCATGATGGGCTCGTGCGCGTTCTTGCAGGCGCTCGCGAGCATCCCGTTCATCCGCAAGAAGGCCTACGCGCCCGGCGCGGCGGTCGGCCTGTCGCTCGGCGGGCTCCCCGCGGTGCTCGTCGCGGCGTTCATCGTGAAGTCGCTGCCGCTCTACTGGGTGAAGTGGCTCGTCGCCGTCGTGGTGGTCTACACCGCGGCGATGATGCTGCGCGCCGCACGTCGCGGCGAGAGCCGCGGAGCAGGTGACGGGCGCGAAAACCCCGCCTGATTTCGGCCCCGAGCGTGTATATCGGTTGCACCCTCCCACCATGGCCAACCTCTTCCTCCGCAAGCCCTTCGAGAAGCTCCTCAGCGAGGCCGAGAACGCCGAGGCGGGCCTGCGACGCACGCTCGGCCCGTTCAGCCTGATCGCCCTCGGCATCGGCGCCATCATCGGCGCGGGCCTCTTCGTGCGCACGGCGGCCGCCATCGCCGACTGCGCCGGCCCGTCGGTCACGCTCGGCTTCTTGCTCGCCGGCGTCGGCTGCGCGTTCGCGGGGCTCTGCTACGCCGAGTTCGCCTCGATGATCCCCATCGCGGGCAGTGCGTACACCTACGCCTACGCGACGATGGGCGAGCTGATGGCGTGGATCATCGGCTGGGACCTCGTCCTCGAGTACGCCATCGGCGCGGCCACGGTCGCCATCGCGTGGAGCCAGTACTTCAACCGCCTGCTCGGCTTCTTCCACGTCCAGATCCCGTACCGGTGGTGCCACGCCCCGACCGAGTTCATGCTCGACGACGCGGGCCACAAGATCCACGGCCTCATCAACCTCCCCGCGCTCGGCATCCTCCTCGCGCTGACGCTGGTGCTCATCCGCGGCACCAAGGAGTCGGCGCTGGTCAACTCCTTCATCGTCGTCATGAAGGTGGGCATCGTCCTGCTGGTGATCGTCCTCGGCTGGTCGTTCATCAACCCGGCCAACCACACCCCCTACATCCCCGAGGCGACGAAGTACGTCGACCCGAGCGGCGTCTCGCACTCGTTCGGCGGCTTCTGGGGCATCGTCAACGCCGCCGGCGTCGTCTTCTTCGCCTTCATCGGCTTCGACGCCGTCTCGACCACCGCGCAGGAGGCCAAGAACCCCAAGCGGGACATGCCCATCGGCATCCTCGGCTCGCTCGTCATCTGCACCGCGCTCTACATCCTGTTCGCCCACGTGCTCTCGGGCATCGCCACGGTCGACGATTTCCGGCACGAGGGCCGCGAGGCCTCGGTGGCCTACGCGATCTCGACGTACATGCACGGCTACGAGTGGCTGTCGAAGCTCACGACCGTCGCCATCCTCGGCGGCTTCTCGTCCGTCATCCTGGTCATGCTCCTCGGCCAGTCGCGCGTCTTTTACTCGATGAGCTGCGACGGCCTGGTCTCACCCATCTTCTCCGAGGTTCACCCGATCTTCCGGACGCCGTACAAGTCGAACATCACGTTCTTCTTCCTGACCGCGGCCTTCGCGGCGTTCGTCCCCGAGGACATCGTCGGCGACATGACCAGCATCGGGACGCTCTTCGCCTTCATCCTCGTGAGCGCGGGCGTGTGGATCATGCGCGTGAAGAACCCCGACGCCCCGCGCCAGTTCCGCGTGCCGGCGGCGCCCGTGATCTCGGTGCTCGGCGTGGCCTGCAACGGCCTCATGATCTACGGCCTCGGCTGGACGAACTGGGCGCGCCTCGGCGCCTGGCTCCTCGTGGGCCTGGGCATCTACTTCGGCTACGGCATCAGGCACAGCAAGCTGCGCAACGACCCTGCTACTTGATGACGCGAAGGTACGGCGGCAGCTCGCGCTTCGAGCGCGGCTGGCGCGAGGGCTCGCCCGGCGGCTCGGAGCTCGGCGCGGCGGCGCTCTCCTCGCCTTCCGCCGGCGCCACCGCTTCGAGCAGCCCGAGCTTGCGCGCCTCGGCCTCGGCGGCGCGCGCCACCTCGGGAGGCACGTCCTCCGGCCAGACCATGGCCTTGCCGCCGTCCTCCGACACCATGGCGAAGACGGCGCGGTACGGGATGACGCAGTAGAACGGCGACCGGCTGAAGCTCAGCGTGCAGCGCACGTCCTCGTCGCCCACGTCGAGGTCGCGGATGGGCACCGCGAGGTTGAGCCCCAGCTGCAAGATCAGCTGCGGGTTCGCCTTGAGGTGCTTCGGGACGAGC
>DATIQP010000059.1:0-4738 GCA_035470765.1 Polyangiaceae bacterium
GAAGGCTGCCCGATCCCCTTGCTGGAAGCGGATCATGAGGGCTTCGTCGGTGACGTGCGGATCGTTCATCGGGCTCGGTCGCTCGCGCACCAAGGTAGCCCCGACCGGGCCCGACGACCAATGATTGCCTGCCTAACACCGCCGCCATCCTTTCCTTGGGATTGTGACGTTCCAGAGGCCGCCAGGATCTACCCATCCGTCGCGCGGGCTCGAACGGGCTTGCCATGCATCGGCTGCAAACTACACTTCGCAGGGCGGTGGCCGGCCGCGCGTTGGAGGATCTCGGGGAGGCAAAAGGCCCTGGTCGGGGATCGGTTGCAACGAGGTGGTAGGGCAAACTACACTGCCTGCCGCGCTCAGCCCCCTCTCGGCGACTTGCAAAGGATCGAACATGCGTACGGCCATTCGGATCATTGCTTTGGCGTTTCCCGTGCTTCTGTCGGTGACGGCTCTTGCACAGGGGACCGGCACCGCCGGCGCGAAGGATGGCGGCGCGGCCGTGGCCAGCTCCGCCGCGAGCGCGAAGAGCACCGCGCACCCCGCGAGCAGCGCCGCACCCGCACCCGCGACGAGCGCTGCCGCCAGCGGCGCGAGCTCGGCCGCCGTGGCCGCCCCGCCGACCGCCGCCGCGTCGCCCGACGGCGGCATGGATGGGCCGACGTACACGGTCCGCCTGCGTGACCTCGAGTCGCGCGTCGACGAGCTCAAAGACCAGATCCGCAGGAGCCACACGCGCCTCGCGCTGCTCTCGGACACCATCATGAGCAACGGCGCCGCGGGCTCGCGCACCGAGATCAACTTCCACAACGAGATGTCGAGCGCGTTCAGGTTGATCCGCGCGCTCTTCGTCCTCGACGGCGCCGTGCAGTACAACCGCCAGGACGACTCCGGCGCGCTCGCCGACCAGAAGGACATTCCGATCTTCAGCGGCTCGATCACGCCGGGCGATCACGCCGTTCAGGCGAAGCTCACCTTCCAGGGCAACGGCTTCGGTGTCTTCACCTACCTGCGCGGCTACAAGTTCGACGTGCAGTCGAGCCACTCGTTCACCGCCGTCGAGGGCAAGACGCTCGCGCTCACGGCGACCGCCTACGAGAAGGGCGGCGTGACCACGCCGCTCAACGAGCGGCCGAACATGGAGTGGAAGGAGAAGGTCCAGGCTCTCGGCGCGGGCTCCGCGCTGAGCGCTCCGGCTGCGGGTGGGGCCGGCAAGTGAGAGGCGTCCTCAAGAACGCGGTCTGCGTTCTGGTGTTGGCGTTCGCGAGCTCCGCGTACGCAAACAGCGATCAGAGCATCGCGACGGCGCAGAACGAGATCTCTGCGGTCACGCGCGAGGCGAGCGGCGTGTCGACGGCGATCGAGAAGGCCAAGGGCGAACAGGTGACGCCCGAGGCGCGCATCGCCAACGGCGAGCTCCTCTTCCGCATGAAGGACTACGATCGCGCGCTCGTCGTGCTGAGCGAGGTGATCGAGGGCTACCCCGAGACGCCTTCCGCGGTCGACGCGCTCTGGCTGCGCGGAGAGACGTTCTACGCGGCCAAGGACTACCTCGCCGCGCGGCGCGACTACCGGGCGCTGGTGAAGCGCGGCAACGAGCCGCGCTTCCAGCCCTACGTATCGAAGGCCCTCTCCCGCCTCGTCGACGTGTGCTTCCGCACGGGCGACGTGGCGTCGCTCGACGAGGTGTTCCAGAACCTCAACCTCGTCCCGACGGGCCAGGTCGACGCCGTCCTCACGTACGCCAAGGGCAAGGCCTACTACGGGAAGAAGGACTACGCCGACGCGATGCAGCAGTTCCAGGCCGTTCCCAACGGGACGACCTTCACGCACCAGGCGCGCTACTTCCAGGGTCTCGTCCTGATGAAGCAGGCGCAGCCGAGCGTCGCCGCGCCGCCTCCGAACGCCCCGCCCGGCGCGACGCCCCCCGCACCGAAGGTGAGCTACAAGGCCGCGATCGACGCGTTCAAGGTCGTGACGGAGCTGCCGCCCGACACCGACGAGCATCGCCACGTCATCGATCTCGCGTGGATGGCGATCGGCCGGCTCGCCTACGAGCAGGAGCAGTTCCAGCTCGCGGCGGAGGCCTACGGCAAGGTGAACCGCGACTCGCCCGAGTTCGACACGATGCTCTACGAGCTCGCGTGGGTCTACGTGCGGCTCGGCGACGTGCAGCGCGCCGAGCGCGCGCTCGAGGTCCTCGGCATCACCGACCCGGACTCGACGTACCTCGCCGACGGCACGCTCCTGCGCGCGGACCTCTTGCTCCGCGCCGGCGCCTTCGACAAGGCGCTCGAGCTCTACACCACCGTGCGCACCCAGTACGACCCGCTCCGCCAGAAGGTCGAGGACTTCCTCGGATCGACCAACGACGTGGCCGTCTACTACAGCAAGCTCTCGGCTCACATGCTCGACATGCTCGACGCCAACGCCGAGCTCCCGCCCATCGCCATCCGCTGGGCGCGCGAGATGGAGGACGGCCCGCTCGCGTTCGCGGTCATCGACGACATCAACCAGTGCAAGAAGCTGATTGTCGACTCGGAGATGCTCATCGAGAAGCTCCACGCGCTCATCGGCGCGTCGAACCGCGTGCGCGCCTTCCCGGAGCTGCTCGCTGGCGAGGAGCTCGCGCTCGGCCTCATCAACCGCCTGAGCAAGGCCCGCCTCGAGATCGCCAAGGGCCTCGACGAGGAGGAGCCCGGCGACCTCGGCGGCGAGATCGGGCAGACGCGCGACCTGCGGCGCAAGCTCGAGAACGACATCGGGTCGCTCCCGGTGAGCTCGGAGGACTTCGCCACGCGCGACCAGCAGGGCAAGCAGCAGTGGAACAAGGTCAGCCAGGAGCTCACCAACAACATGCTGGAGGTCGACCAGCTCAAGGCGGTGATCAACGGCCTGCGCACGCTGCTCAAGCAGGACGCGCAGAACGGGGTCGCGCGCAGCCCGGACGACGTGAAGCGCTTCAACGCCGAGATCGACGACAACGAGCGGCTGCTGAAGCATGCGCAGGACGACGGCGCCACGCTCCGCCGGCAGATCGAGATCGGGCGCGCGCAGATCGGCCTCGGCGACGCGCGCTACCAGAACGACGCGCAGTCGCGCGCGTCCTACCGGGACCTGCTCGAGCGCGAGGTGCAGCTCGGGCAGACGGGCGCGGCCAACCGCGGCACTCAGGTCTACGCGGGCAAGGTCATGGGGCTGCTCGGGCAGATGCGGGCGCAGGAGGACCAGCTCGCGACCGCGTTCCAGCAGCTCGAGTCGCAGGTGGGCGGGCGCGCCGCCGAGCTGCAGAAGAAGGTCGACGCCGAGGCGACGAACATCGCCAGCTACAAGACGCAGCTGGACAAGCTCGACGACGAGGCCAAAGACCTCGTCGGTCACGTCGCGCAGCGGAACTTCGGTCTCGTGCGCGACAAGCTCAGGGGAATCGTCCTCCGCGCCGACGTGGGCATCACGGAGCAGGCTTGGGAGGTGCGCGAGGAGGAGCTCGATCGCGTCCGCAACCTCCAGACGGAGCGCTCGCGTCAGGAGCAGCTCCTCGACGAGGAATTGAAGGAAGTCCTCGACGACTCGGGGCAAGGTCCACAACCAACGGGCGGCAGCTCGTCGGGGTCAAAGTAACGCCATGAGGTCCAAGCTCCTCGCCGCCGCGGCGGTCTTCTCGGTTTCGATCTCCATGTCGCTGCCCGGCTTCGCCCAGCAGGCGGCCGGCGACGCTGGCGCCCAGGCCACCACCGCGGCTGCCGCGGACGGCGGCGCCGCGCCGGCAGCTTCCGCCGACGCGGGAGCGCTCGCAACCCTCGCCGGCGGCGCGGACGCCGCCACGCCTTCCGAGGCCGTGACGTTCACCGCGCACAAGGGCGCGCCCCCTCCTCCTCCTCCGACGCCGGAGCAGGTCGCCGCCCTCCAGGCCTTGCAGCAAGAGGCTGACGCCTACGCCCAGGGCGCGCACGACTACCGCGACGCGGTCACGACCATCATCAAGCTCCACTACGAGGAGAAGAAGAAGACGATCCTCAGCGGTCTCGACCGCGAGATCCAGACCGAGAAGGCGGAGCTCAAGAAGGCGCGCGAGGTGGCGATCGCACGGCTCGAAGAGTTCATCGCGAAGTACTCCGGCGCCAACGCCCAGCCCGAGGCGACGCCCGACGCGATGTACCGCCTCGCGGCGCTCTACGAGGAGCGGGCTCGCAGCGACGAGGCCACCGACGACCTCTCCATCGGCCTCAAGCCGGCCATCGCGCTCTACAAGCGCGTCATCAACGAGTTCCCCAACTACCGCGAGCTCGCTGGCATCTACTACTACCTCGGCCACGCCTACAACGACTCGAGCCGCATCGAGGAGGCGCAGCAGGTCTGGCGTTCGCTCGTCTGCCACAACAAGTACTCGTACCCGACGCAGACCGATCCGAAGAACCCGGACGTCGATGCGATCGTCCCGCTGCCGCAGGACCACCCGAAGGACTACTGGACCGGGTGGCGCCAGCGTTATCAGCTGCCCAAGCAGGTCAGCCACGGCAACCCGGAGACCACCTTCGTGGATCCGTTCCCCGCCGAGTGCGTCGGCATCCCGCAGCCCTCTCTCCGCCCGGGCGAGGACCCGAAGTACGTCGCCGAGATCTGGTGGCAGATCGGCAACTGGGAGTTCGACCAGCTCGACCCGCGCGGCGGCGTCGTCGACGACGAGCCCATCGCGGTCTGGGACCTCAACCGCGCCGCGAGCGCCTACCAGCACTCGCTC
>DATIQP010000060.1:0-5779 GCA_035470765.1 Polyangiaceae bacterium
TCGACTACATCTGCAACGAGAAGGTCAGCGCGTCGATCGACGGCATCCCCGCGTACGCGTACTGCGGCAACTTCGACGTGTGGTCGAACAACGGCGCCGACACGAAGAAGGTCTCGGGCGGAACGGGCTGGGTGCAGACCGAGCACGGCTACGGCTACCAGTGCGTCGAGTTCGCCGTCCGCTACATGCACTTCAAGTGGAACGTCTCGGCGAGCTGGGGTGTGAGTTACGCGAAGCAAATGTGCGCCACGCACCCGTCGGGCGTCTCGGTGACGACCACGCCCGTGCACGGCGACCTCGTCGTCTTCGGCGCCGGGAGCTGCGGCGCCGACCCCACCGCGGGCCACGTCGCGGTCGTCGACACGATCGGCTCGTCGACGTTCACCGCGGTGCAGGAGAACACCGCCGGCAAGTACACGTGGAACAAGAGCTGCGCGAGCTGCTTCTTGCACGCTGCCGCCAACACGCCCCTCGTCGACGCGGGCGGCGACGCCGCCAAGGCGGACGCCTCCGCCAAACCCGACGGCTCCACCGCGGGCGACGCCGCATCGAGCGACGCGGCGCCCGCGCCCCACGACGGGGCCGCCGATGTCGCCCCGTCTCCACCGGGCGACGCGGGCGCCTCCGCTCCTGTCGCTGGAGGTTGCTCGAGCTCGCCGCGCTCGCCGGCGGACGCTTCCTGGCTGCTCGGCCTCGCCGCCGTGCTCGCCGCGCGCCGAAGGCGACCTGGCTTGCTTTAACGCGGGAACCGTGTGGAAATCGCCGCGTGCGGACCTGTGCGCGCTGCCAACGATCGCTGCCGGACGACTATCGCCTGTGCCCATTCGACGGCAGCCCGCTCGAGGAAGGCGTCGCGCCCGCGCAGCCGGCGCTCTTCGCGGGCCGCTACGAGATCCTGCGCATGCTCGGCGAGGGCGGCATGGCGCGCGTCTACAAGGCGCTCGACCCGCGCACGGGCAAGCACGTGGCCATCAAGGTGATCGAGGGGCCGGCAGCGCGCACCGCGACCTGGGCCGAGCGCCTGCTGCGCGAGGTCGAGCTGCTGCGCAGCATCGACCACCCCAACGTGGTGAAGGTGACCGACGGCGGCCGCCGCGAAGACGGCTCGCCGTTCCTCGTGATGGAGTACCTCGAGGGCGAGACGCTCGGCGAGCTGATGCGGCGCAACGTCATCTTGCCGGTCGACGCGGCCCTCGCCGTCGTCGCCCAGATCGCCGCCGGCCTCGCGGCGTCGCACTCGGTCGGCATCATCCATCGTGACATCAAGCCCGACAACGTCTTCCTGCTCGAGGACGGCGGCCAGGTTCTGCGCGCGAAGGTCTTCGACTTCGGCTTCGCGCGGCTGCAGGGCGGCGCGGGCCTCACCGCCAAGGGCTTCATCGTCGGCACGCCGGAGTACATGGCCCCGGAGCAGACGGTCAACGACCCGACCGGCCAGCGAACGGACATCTACGGGCTCGGCGTCGTCATGTACCGCATGTTGACCGGCTCGCTGCCCTTCAAGGGCGACCCTGGCCAGCTGCTCGCGGCGCACCTGCTCGTCCGTCCGCGGCTGCCGAGCGAGCTGCGCGAGGGCATCCCGCGCGAGGTGGAGGCGGTGGTGATGAGCGCGCTGCGCAAGCTGCCGCGCAACCGCTACCCGTCGATGCAGGACTTCCTCGAGGATCTCGAGCGTCTCACCGGGCAGCGGCCGGGGCCGATCACTGCGGATCTGGTGGCGTGGGACGACGTGTACGAGCCGCAGAGCGCGTTCGCGAAGGCGATCGCGGAGAAGCTCGCGAAGAAGGTCCACTCGCTGACGTAGCCGACTCCGTCTCCGTCTCCGTCTCCGTCTCCGTCTCCGCCTCCGTCTCCGTCTCCGTCTCCGTCTCCGTCTCCGTCTCCGTCTCCGTCTCCGTCTCCGTCTCCGTCTCCGCGCCCCGGAAGATCACTCTCCCAGGGGCCGCCAACGTTGGCGGTTCGGGCCGCCAATATTGGCGGCTTCGCAACCGAAGCCGAGCGGCTCTCGGTTCATCGTGTTTGGAAGGGACACCGTACTTTCCTTGCGTCATGACCCGATCGCACGCATTTCGGCGCTATACTGCGCATCATGGTCCTCAGGAGGGTTGGCATCGTCCTCGCGCTCTTCGCTGCGACGAGCTGTGCCACCGGCCAGGCGACCACCCCCGGCTCCGACGGCGGCTCCGACGGCGGCGCGAACGGTGACGGCGGGCCGCCCGCCAAGTGCGACGGCGGCGTCTGCGACCAAGATGGCGACGGGGTGCCCGACACCAGCGACAAGTGCCCCAACACGCCGCCGAAGGCCGTCGTCAACAAGGTCGGCTGCTCGGACTCGCAGCTCACGGCGACGCTCAACTCCGCGTGGCCGCCGTACGGCATGACGTGGACGGAGGCGGGCGAGCTAGGCAGGGCGGGCGGTCTGACGTGGACCTACACCGGCATTCAGCGCGGAGACTTGTTCCACATCTACTGGATCGTCTGCGACGACCCGACGATGCCGTGCGGTCTCTCGCTCGACGGTCCGATCGACGTCCCGTCCGAGAAATGGACCTACAGCGCGACCGACTCCGATCTTCCGAACGGCAAGCTCGTCTTCACCAACGCGACGAACATCTTGCTCGCCGACGCGTCGAAGGTCGCGCTAAGCGGCCGATTGACGATCACGATCGTCGACTCCAACAACGCCGCGATCCCGTTCACCGACGTGGGCACGCTCAACGTGACCGCGCGCGACGGCAAGTACGGCGCCGAGATCAAGGGCACCGGGTTCAAAGTGGTGGCGCTCGGCGAGGTGGAAGACGCGACGAACCAGACGTGGACGCCGTACCTCGACTACTACGACGCGGCCGCGACGCCGGACACCGGCGACGCGGGCGGCAACGTGTACACGTCGTACGGCGGATCCTTCTACGACAAGTGAGCGCACATGATGGCAGCGAAGATGATGTTCTCGAGCGTGGCGGCGCTGGGCATGCTCACCGCGTGTTCGAGTTCGCCCGTTGGACAGAACGATGCATCGACGGACGCGTCGCCCGACGCAGCGCAGGAGGCGGCGGTGACGTGCTCGACGCCCGGCGCGGCGTGCCCGGGCGGTGGGTCGTGCTTCTTCGCCGTGGGCGACTGTTCGGCGACCACGGGCGTGTGCGCCGACGATTCGGCTTGCGCCGCGGCGAACACCGAATCCGTGTGCGGCTGCGACGGGACCCAACCCGTGGTCCCGCAGTGCGGTCCCGGTGGATATGCGCTCGCGAAAGCTGCGCACTTCGGCCCCTGCGCCGCCGACGCTGGAACCGATTGATCACGTCGTAGCGTCGCGGGATGGGAACGCGACCACGCTGGTGGGAAATCTTCCCGGGTGTCCGCTCTGGAACCTCGCCCTCTGCACCCCGTCCGAATGGCATGCGAACTGCAGCCGAGCAGGTCATGTCCTGGGGCAATCGCGTGGTCGCCTTGATGTTCATGGCCACGAGCTGGGCCTGCACCAGCAACGTGGGCCCGCTGAACCCGAAGCCCAACGTGATGGTGCGCCCCGACATCGCACCGAGCCGCCTCGTCGTGGATGCGAGCGTCAAAGACTCGTTCGTCATCTCTCACCCCGGGGCTTACCTCGACGTGCACGTGACCGGATGGCGCCAATCACTGCAGAACGGGTTCGGGAACGCATTTCCGGCTGGTGCAACCTCGGGTCGAACGCTGGAGCTGCTGCAGGCGAATCTCTCCTTCGCACCGGCTGCCGCGTCCACGTGGGGCGTCGCGGCTGTCGTGGCGATGATCCGCTTCAAGGCACGCTTGGTGGACCGCACGGGGACGGAAGTCGCGTCGCTCGCGGGCACTGCGCAGGCCAGGGAGTTGCTGCCCACTCCGACGGGCCCAGCGGATGAAGCACTTGCGCGGAACGCCGCCGAAGCAATCGAGGCGCTCTACGAGCAGCTGAGCGAACGGTTGATCGCTCCGCCCCCACAAGGCGACGCCCGGGCGAGCCAATGAGCTACGGGCCACCGGGTCAGGGTCGCCAATTGCCAGCTCAACGTCTGCGTGATGCGCGCGAAGACATGGTCGGCCGCGGCCGCCGGTGCGCTACCGGTGAACCAATCGCGAGCCGTCGCGATGTGATTCGCGAACGCTCACAGGCCCGCGAGCCTGGCCAGAATGGCCTTCCGCGGATCGCCGACGAGCTTGCTCACTCTCGCGGAGCTTCCGTCGACGGGCCGCGAGAAGTCGTAGCCCGAGCTCACTCGACGACAGGTTACCGCACCTTGCGCCGGCGCGACGAACTCTCGCAGCGACGATGTGTCGCGGAAGCGCGCGAAAAAAGGGGCGCCCAGGATCTCGACGCGCTGTGGAGATCGTCGAATAATGCAACCATCGAAATGATCCCGCGTCGTCGGCCCCGTCGCGTTTCGCGATCTTGCCATCGCTCTCCGGTGTCGCGCTCCTCGTCGCCACGTGCTTCCGCCAGCTGCGGGACGTGGACCGTCCGTCGATCGCGAACGCGGCAAGCGAGGGCCTCATGAACACGTTGTTCTCGTGCCTCGTGCTGCTTTTGGCCTTCGGGATCGCCGTCAGCGCGCTCGGTGGCGTGCTCGGCCGCTCCCGGGCGGCGGCGCCCGCGCGGCTCGGCGGGCCGTATCGCGCCCCGGCGTTCGAGCTTTCGCCGCACGCCCGCGAATCGGGCCCGCTGCTCGTCGCATTCGGGAACCTCGTCGTCGCGGCCGTGGCCGCGCCCGCGCTCGTCGCCGCGCTCCTCACGCTGCGCTGGGTAGGCATCGACGTGGTGCTGCTTCCGGGCATCGTGCTCGGCGCGGTGCGCGTCGCGGGGAGCGCCTCGACGATGCGCCCGCGCGATCGTCGGGGGCTCACCGCGCTCGCAACCGCGTCGCTCATCCTCGACGTGCCGCTCGCGGCCTTCGCCCTCCTCCACGTGAGCCGCGGCGACGCCGAGCTCTCGCTCGGCTCGGTCGCCGCCGTGTTCGCGATCGCGGACGGCGCACAGGCGCTCGTCGTCTTCTTCAGCGCGTCGGGCGTGTAGTCATCGCCCCGCTCGCGTCGATGCGGCGGAACGCCGAGGAGCGCGTGCGCGCGGAGGGCAACGTCGCGACGCTCTACGCGGCGCTGGACGAGAGCGGGACTTCGCAATGCGCGGCTCGCGTCGACGTGCGGGGGCCTCGTCCGATAGGGGTGCCGAGTCCCCGTCACGTTGGCGGTTCGAGCCGCCAACATTGGCAGGCTTCGCCGCTGGCACGCGCCCCCCGGCTACGTGACGATGCTGTAGAGCACCGCGCAGCTCCCCTGGCTGTTCATCCCCCGCGGCGGCGCGCAGGCCATGTCAAGGCTGCGAGCGAAGCGAGCACGGCCGAAGGCCGCTCGGCCTCGATATGGCCGAGCACCGCGGCACAATCGCCGACGCCGAGCGAGCCGCCCCCTCTTCCGACTCCGTCTCCGACTCCGACTCCGTCTCCGACTCCGACTCCGACTCCGACTCCGTCTCCGTCTCTGTGATAGACAACCCCCCATGCGCCGCGCCGCCCTCCTCGCCACCCTCGCCGGCGCCGCGCTCCTCGCCTGCCCTCCTCACCCCGTCTCCCAGCGCACCCCGCCTCCTCCGCCGTCCGCCCAGCGCGCGCCCGCGCCCGCCGCGCCCGTCGTCGTCGCCATCGTCATCGACCAGCTCGCCGCCTGGGAGGCCGCCGAGCGCTTCGACCTCCTCCCCAAGACCGGCGGCTTCGCGCGGCTGAAGCGCGAGGGCCTCTTCGTGCCCGAGATGCGCTTCGCTCACGCC
>DATIQP010000061.1:0-13016 GCA_035470765.1 Polyangiaceae bacterium
GAACGCCAGGGCCTTCACCCTGGACGGCGGGCTGCGCACCGGCGATCTGGGGTACGTCGACGAGGACGGCTACCTGTTCGTCACCGGTCGCATCAAGGAGCAGTACAAGCTCGAGAACGGCAAGTACGTGATGCCGTCGACCCTCGAGGAGGAGCTGAAGCTCTCGCCCTACATCTCCAACGTGTTCGTCCATGGCGCGGACCGGCCCTTCAACGTGGCCCTCGTGGTCCTCGCGGAAGACGCCATACGCACCTGGGCGCGCTCCGAGGGCCTCACGTTGTCCGGAGACCTCACCACGGACCCGCACGTGCGGCGCCTCGTGGCGAGCGAGCTCGAGGCTCGATCGGCCGGGTTCCGCGCTTTCGAGCGACCGAAGGACTTCGTGATCCTCAGCGAGGACTTCACGATCGAGAACGGGCTGCTCACGCCCACGCTGAAGCTCAAGCGCCGCGAGGTGCTCGCGCGTCACGCCGCGCGCGTCGAGGCGCTCTACGCGGTCCCGCGTCCCCCCGTGCGGGAAGCAGTCGCGCAGCCCGCGGCGCCTCACGCACACTGAGGCCGTGGCGCGGCGTCGTCAGGGAAGGCAGCAGATGGTGGCGGCCTGCGTGAGGTTGGCCGAGCCGGTGCCGGAGGCGCCGGAGAGCGCGCAGGTCGGCGTCGGCCCCGTCCCGGGCGCGTACGCGAAGCTGGGGACGTTGTTCCCGCCGCCGAAGTTGACGCATGAGGCGTCGGGCGGGACGTCGTTGTAGGCCGTCCCCGTGCAGTCGTTGCTGCCGTAGGACGTGATGGTCGCGGTGCAAGGCCCCGACGGCGTGCCCGCGCAGGTGCACTGGGCGCAGGTCACGGCGACCGCGCTGGTCGGACCCACCTTCGCAGTCGCGACGAACGGCGCGGGGCACGCCGTGCTCGTCGTCGAAAGGATGCAGCGCTTGAAGGGGCCGGGGAGGCCGCAGTAGTCGACGGTGCATCCCGGCGTGCACGCGGTCGTGGCGGTCGCGCTCCACGCCTTCGTCCCGGTGGCGGACGGGGCGCAGGCGGCCGTGCCTCCAGATGGGGTGGGGAGCGGCCCCACCGCCAGGTGCGGATCATTGCCGCCGGTGACCACGCACGCCGCATCGTCCCCACCGTCGAAGGAGGTCTTCGTGTTGGTACAGGAGGCCCCGCCGTACCCGAAGGCGATCGTCCCGGCGCAGCTGTAGGTTCCGCTCGGCGTGCAGGAGCACGAGCACGCGCCCGCCTCCGGCGTGGGGTTCTCGACGTAGGCCGTCTTCGTGAAATCGCCCGCCGGGCAGGCCGTGTCGCTGGCCGTGAACGCGACGTACGTCCATCCGTCGGGAAGATTCGCGTCCACGCACGCCGACGCGTCAAGCGTGGAGCACGCTTGCGGGACATCGAGGGGGACGTCCTGCGGGACGTCGACGGGGACGTCCATGACGGTCACGTCGACGCCGCCCTCGGTGCCGACCAGGCCGGACTCGTCGAGGCCGCAGGCCGCGAACGCGCCCGCCCCGCAGGCTACGAGCATCGATAGGAGAACGACGCGGGTCCGCATGCAAGTAGAGCGTATCCCAAGCCGGGCGCTCGTGTCCCGCGATCGTTCAGGTCCGGGGGCGCGGCTTGGATGGCTTACGCTTTCGGCCCTGCCGACCGCGGAGCGCACCCGCCGCGGCTCCCCGTTCGGCCCCTTCGCGGCCGACCAGTGCGTGCGGGCCGCCCCCGATGAGATCTGCGCGGCCGGCCTTGCGCAGCGCCTCGCGCGCGAGCGGCCAGTGCTGCGGGTCCCAGTACAAGAGGAGCGCCTTCATCATCCGCTTCTCGCGCAGGTCGCGGGCGACGGGCACCGGCTTGCCCGTCAGCGGGTCGAGCCCGGTGTGGTACATCGCCGTCGCGATCGCCATCGGCGTCGGGATGAAGTCCTGCACCTGGCGCGGGCGCATGCCCCGCCGTTTGAGCCAGAGGGCGAGCGCGATCGTGTCCTTCAGCGTCGAGCCGGGGTGGCCCGAGATGAAGTACGGCACCAGGTACTGGTCCTTGCCGGCCTGCTCGCTCGCCTGGCAGAAGGCCTGCGCGAAGCGCTCGTAGTTCTCGACGGGCGGCTTCTTCATCTTGTCGAGCACCTCCGGGTCGCTGTGCTCCGGCGCGACGGAGAGCTGGCCGCCGGTGTGGTGGGCCGCGAGCTCGCGGATGAACTCGGGGCTGCGCATGGCGAGGTCGTAGCGCACGCCGCTCGCGACGAAGACCCGCTTGATGCCCGGCTCCTTGCGAACGCTCTTCAGGAGCTTCACGAGCGGCGCGTGGTCGGTGACGAGGTTGTCGCAGATGCCGGGGTGAACGCACGACAGGCGTCGGCACGCGCTCTCGGTACGCTCGTCCTTGCAGTGCATCTGGTACATGTTGGCCGTGGGCCCGCCGACGTCCGTGATCACGCCGGAGAAGCCTTCCATGCGCGACATCTCGCGCACCTCGCGCAGCACGCTCGCCTCGCTGCGGCTCTGAATGATGCGGCCCTCGTGCTCGGTGATGCTGCAGAACGTGCACCCGCCGAAGCACCCCCGCATCGACACGATGGAGTGCTTGACCGTGTCGTAGGCCGGGATGCGCTCGGCGCCGTAGCTCGGGTGAGGAACGCGCACGAAGGGCAGGTCGTACAGGCCGTCCATCTCTTCTTCGGAGAGCGGCGGAGCGGGGGGGTTGAAGTACACCGCCTCGCGCCCGTGGACCTGCAAGAGCGGCCGGCCGTTGTGGGCGTTCGTCTCGAACTGCAGGCCTCGCGCCATCCGCGCGAAGGCCTCCTTGCTCGTCGAGACTTCCTCGTACGAAGGGAGCACCACCACGCCGCGGTCGGTCGTGTAGCGGCTCTGCTGCGCGAGGAGCGGCTCCCAGACACGCGGGCTGCCGATCGCGTACGCGGTGCCTCGCACGTCGCGCAGCTCCTCCACCTTCTCGCCCGCGTCGAGGCGGCGCGCGATCTCCCACGCCGCGAGCTCGCCCATGCCGAAGACGAGGAGGTCCGCCTTGCTGTCGAGCACCATCGAGCGCCGCACCGAGTCGCTCCAGTAGTCGTAGTGCGCGATGCGCCGCAGCGACGCCTCGATGCCGCCGAGGATGACCGGCAAGCCGGGAAACGCCTGGCGCGCGAGGTTGCAGTAGACGATCGACGCGCGGTTGGGGCGCATGTTCGTCCGGCCGCCGGGCGAGTAGAGGTCCTCGCCGCGGACCTTCTTCTGGGCCGTCAGCTTGTTGAGCATCGAGTCGAGGTTGCCGGCGCTGATCCCCACGAAGAGGCGCGGGCGCCCCATCCGCGCGATGTCGTCGGGCGAGTCCCACCGCGGCTGCGCCACGACGCCGACGCGGTAGCCGCGGCCTTCGAGGAACCGCGCGACGAGGATCGGCCCGAAGGCGGGGTGATCGACGTACGCGTCGCCGGTGACGATGAGCACGTCGAGCTCCTCCCACCCGCGCGCGCGCATCTCGTCGCGCGTCGTCGGCAAGAACGCGCGCCGCCCGTACGCTGCCGGGCCGCCCTTGCCGAGCCGCAGCGGGGTCAGGCTCACGAGGCGCCCCCGTTCCCGCTTCCGCGCCTGGACAGCGGCCAGACGCGACGGAACCCGACGGCGAACACCGAGCCCGCGTCGTCGGCGACCAGCGCGCCGTAGCGGCACTTCTCGAAGAGCAGGCCAACCGCGGGCTCCCGGCCGGGGGGCTCGAAGCGCACGCGCTGCCCCTCCTCGAGCTGGCCGAAGACCAGCGCGTCCGCCGCGATCCGCGCGAGGGCGCTGCCGGCCGAGACCTTCGCCGGGACCGCGGCCTCGCGCGTCGTGCGCTTGACGAAGCCCGCCTCGAGCCAGACGTCGCTCGTGCGATCGTCGCTGCAGAGCAGCACGCCGAGCATCGGTTTGCCGCCTGCGTCCTCCAGGCGGACGACCGCGCCGGCGTCGACGAACGACGTGGCTTTGCCGCCGAGCCGCTCGCGTGCGCGGGCCAGCGTCGGCTGGGTGTCCGCTTCGGTCGGCAGGTCGGAACGGAGGGTGGGCAGGCCGAGTCGTCGCGGCACGCGGCGATTGTACCCGGTTTTGGCGCGCGCGCCGCTCGACACGTGCGGTGGACCGCTCGAGCGCCACGTCCGCCCACTCGCGCCGAGCGTTCGAGCGCAGCCCGTCCGCGTGCGCATGCTGCGTCGAAGGAGGCGACGATGATCCGTTCGATGGCGAAGTTCGTGGGGTGGGCGGGGGCCGTCCCGATGGTGGTCCTCACGCTGGTGGTGATGAGCGAGCCGCCGACGTGGTCGGCCGCGGCCTACGTCCTCGGGCTCGACGCGTGCGTCGCGGCACTCGTGCTCTCGGGGCGCCCCCTGGCGCGACGGCTCGCGTGGGTCGGCGGCGGCCTGATCGTCGCGGCGGCGGCTTTGCGCGCGGGGCTGGCGGGCCGCGGAGGGACGGTGTCGCTGAGCGTCTCGGGCGAGGGGAGCGCCCGCGTCGTGGATCGCCTCGTCGAGGAGCGCGATCTCAGCGTGAACGCGGCGCGCGCCATCGCCTGGACGCACTTCCTGGGCGATCCCGACGTGCCCGAGCTGGCCGGAGCGATGCGCTCGGCCTACGACGACATGGCGCGTGACCAGCCCGAGACCGCTTCGCCCGTCCTCGCGACCTACCTCGGCCTCGAACGGCCGAAGGCCTTTGACGCGATCGAGATCCCCGCCGCGGGCGAGGCCGACGGCGCGGTGATCTTCCTGCACGGCTACGCCGGCAACTTCACCATGTCGTGCTGGCTCTTCGCCAACGCCGCACGCCGCGCGCAGTTGACCACCGTGTGCCCGTCGACGCGGTGGGTGGGCGACTGGTGGAGCGCCGAAGGCGAGGCCACGGTGCGCGAGACGCTCGCCGCGCTGCGCGCCCGCGGCACGCGACGCGTCTATCTCGCGGGCCTGTCGAACGGCGCCATCGGAGCGAGCCGCCTCGTGACACGCGTCCCGGGCTTCGCCGGGCTCGTCCTGGTCTCGGGCGCCGCGCCCGACGCGAGCGCGCCGCGTATCCCCGCGCTCGTGGTGCAGGGCCGTGACGACGGTCAGATCCCGGCGAGCCTCGTCCACGGCTACGCCGAGAGGGTCGGCGCTCGCTACGTGGAGCTCGACGCCGGCCACTTCGCGATGCTCGTGCGGCGCCCGCGCGTCGAGGACGCCATCTCCGGCTGGCTGAGCGCGCAGCCCCGCGCCGCACTCCGCGCGTCGCGGTGAGCGCAAGGCGTTCGCGCCCGTTCGCAAGGCATGCGCTGGAGCGACGCGTCGCGCGCAGAAAGGTAGAGACGGGGCGGGGCATGCGGCTTGCTCGAGCGTGGGCATGGAAAAGGAGGCCGTGATCCACGCGCATGGCCTGACCAAGGTGTATCGGATGGGCGAGGTCGACGTGGTCGCCCTGCGCGGCGTCGACGTCGACTTCTACCAGGGGGAGCTCGTCGTCCTGGTCGGCGCCTCGGGCAGCGGCAAGTCCACCCTGCTCAACATTCTGGGCGGCCTCGACGTGCCCACGAGCGGCGAGGTCCACTACCGCGACCACGACCTCACCATCGCCGACGATCGCCTCCTCACGCGGTACCGCCGCGAGCACGTCGGCTTTGTCTTCCAGTTCTACAACCTCATCCCGAGCCTCACGGCGCGCGAGAACGTCGCCCTGGTCACCGACATCGCCGACAACCCGATGCGGCCCGAGGACGCGCTCGGGCTCGTCGGCCTCGCCGATCGCATGGACCACTTCCCGGCGCAGCTCAGCGGCGGCGAGCAGCAGCGCGTGGCCATCGCGCGCGCCGTGGCCAAGCAGCCCGACGTGCTGCTCTGCGACGAGCCGACGGGCGCGCTCGACTTCCGCACCGGCCGCCTCGTGCTCTCGGTGATCGAGCGGGTGAACCAGGACCTGGGCACCACGACCGCGCTCATCACCCACAACGCCCCCATCTCGGCGATGGCCGACCGTGTCGTCTCGATGTCCGACGGCCTCATCAAGAAGATCGAGATCAACACGAAGAAGACCCCCGCCGGCGAGCTCGAGTGGTGACGCCATGGCGATCGTGAAGGCCCTCGATCGCAAGCTCGTTCGCGACGCGTGGAACCTGCGAGGGCAGCTCGTGACCATCGCCCTCGTCGTCGCGTGCGGTATCGCTTGCTACGTCACGTTCAACATCGCCTACACGACCATCGAGGACAGCCGAGCGCTCTACTACGAGTCGGAGCGGTTCGCCGACGTCTTCGCGCACCTCAAGCGCGCGCCGAAGTCGGTCGCCGCGCGGCTCGAGGCGATCCCCGGAGTCGCGGTCGTCGAGGTGCGCGAGACGGAGGACGTCAGCCTGCCCATCGAGGACCAGATCGAGCCCGCCGTCGGGCGCATCATCACGATCGCCCGAGGAGAGGAGCCTCGCCTCGACGCCGTCCGGCTCCGCGAAGGGCGCCTGGCGGAGCCGGGCCGCGCCGACGAGGTCGTCCTGCTCGACTCGTTCGCGAAGAAGCACGCTCTTCGGCTCGGAAATACGCTGCCGGCGGTGATCAACGGCGTGCGCCGCGATCTTCGCATCGTGGGCCTCGGTCTCTCCCCGGAGTACGTCTATGCGACGAGCGGCCGCGATCTCATGCCCGACCCCAAGCGCTTCGCCGTGCTCTGGATGGACCAAGACGAGGTGGCGCCCGCCTTCCAGATGGACGGAGCGTTCAACGACGTCGCGATCCAGCTGCAACCGGGCGCGAGCGAGGCGGGCGTGATCGAGGCGGTCGACCGCGAGCTCGCGGACTATGGCGGCATCGGCGCGTACGGGCGCGACAAGCAGCTCTCCAACCACATTCTCGAGAACGAGCTCGGGGAGCTCTCCACGTACGCGACCATCGTTCCCGCGATCTTCCTGGGCGTCGCCGCGTTCTTGCTCAACGTCGTTCTCTCACGCCTCGTTCACCTGCAACGGGCGCAGATCGCCACGCTCAAGGCCGTGGGCTACCGGAGCGTCGAGGTCGGCCTGCACTACCTCGAGCTCGTCTCCATCATCGTCGTGATCGGGGCGATCCTCGGCGTCTTGCTGGGCGCCGCGGGGGGGCGCGGGATGATGCTGCTCTACGAGCCGTTCTTCGAGTTTCCGAAGTTCGAATTTCGAATCGGGGCCGACATCATCGCCAAGTCGCTGGGGATCACCTTCGCCTCGGCGCTCGTCGGGACGGTCACGACCGTCTGGCGCGTCGCGAAGCTCCCTCCCGCGACGGCCATGCAGCCCGAGGCCCCACCGACGTATCGCCAGTCGCTCGTCGAGCGGCTCGGGCTGGGGCTGCTCTTCGGCGTCGCCGGTCGCATGGTCGTCCGCGAGCTGTGGCGCCGGCCTCTGCGCACGGCGCTGTCGGTCTCCGGCGTGGCGCTGTCGCTCGGCATCATGATCGCCGGCCGTTTCGCCTACGACACGATCGAGGCCATGGTCGAGACGCAGTTCGAGACGGCGCAACACGAGGACCTCACCGTCTCCTTCTTCGAGCCCGTGGACGGGCGCGCCCGCGCCGAGATCGCCGCGCTGCCGGGTGTCCTGCGCGCCGAACCCTTGCGCACCGTCCCGGCGCGCATCCGCAGCGGCCAGCACTGGCGCGACGCCCCTGTCATCGCGCGGCAGGCCGACGCCGATCTGTCACGCGTCGTCGAGTGGCCGACGCACGTCGTGCGGCTCCCGGAGGAAGGGATCATGCTCTCGGCGAAGCTCGCTCAGGTCCTGGACGTTCGCGTCGGGGATCGCGTCACCGTCGAGGTGAGAGAGGGGAACCGCGAGTCGATCGACGTGCCCGTCACCGCGCTCGCCGCCGATCTCTTCAGCCTGCAGGGCTACATGACGTTGCCCGCGCTGCACGCGCTGCTCGGCGAGGAGGACGCCATCAGCGCCGTCGCGCTCACGGTCGACCCCGTGCAGCTCGAGGAGGTGGAACGTCGGCTGAAGGACATGCCGAAGGTGGCCTCGATGACGCAGCGCCAGACCCTCATACGCCGCTTCTTGGATCAGACCGGCGAGACCATGTGGGTCACCACGCTCATCTTGACGATCTTCGCGTCGACCATCGCCATCGGCGTCGTCTACAACAACGCCCGCATCGCTCTCTCGGTGCGAGCGCGAGATCTCGCAAGCCTGCGGGTGCTCGGCTTCACGCGGCGCGAGATCTCGGCCGTGCTCCTCGGCGAGCTCGCCGCGTACGTCGTGCTCGCAATCCCGTTCGGCCTGTGGCTCGGAAGATGGCTGACGAACGTCATCATGTCGACGGTGGACCAAGAGTACTTCCGCTTGCCGGCCGCGGTATCCGATCGCACCTACGCCTTCTCTCTCGCCCTCACGACGGTCGCCGCGGCGCTCGCCGCCCTGATCGTCCGCAGGAGGCTCGACAAGCTGGACCTCGTCGAAGTCCTCAAGACCCGGGAGTGACCCGTGACCACCGCCGCAGACCCATCGACCCGAGCGCCCGTGCGAAAGCGAACCGAGTCGTCGGCACGCAAGGCCACGCGCTGGGCGCGCCGCGGGCTCTGGATTGTGCTCGGCCTCGGTCTCGTCGTGTTGATCGTCTACGCCTGGCTCCCGAAGCCGGTTCCGGTGGAGACGCAGCGGGCCCGAAAGGGCGACATGCGCGTGACCATCGTCGAGACCGGAAAGACGCGGGTGAAGGACCGATACATCGTCTCTGCGCCGCTCATGGGCGAGATGCAACGCGTGGAGCTGGACCCGGGCGACGGCGTCGAGGCCGGCGCCGTCGTCACGCGCATCGTCCCGATGCAGCCCGCGTTGCTCGATACGCGCACGCGCATGGGGGCGGAGACGCGCGTGGGAGCGGCGCTCGCGGCACAGCTCCAGTCTCGGGCGAGCGTGGAGCGCGCCCAGGCGGCGGCGGACCAGGCTCAGAAAGACCTCACGGAGGAGGAGCGACTCGCGGCGACCGGCGCGGTCTCGCCTCACCAGGTCGATCAGGCGCGCCTGCAATCCCGCCTGCGTGACACGGAGCTGCAGTCCGCGAAGTTCGCCTCACGCGTCGCCGACCACGAGGTCCTGCTGGCGCAGGCAGCCGTCGCGCGATTCAAGGCAGGGAAGGGGAGCGAGGAGGTCGAGGTCACCGCACCCGTCAGCGGCCGCGTGCTCCGCGTGATGCAGCAGAGCGGCGGCGTCATCGCGGCGGGCGCGCCCATCCTCGAGGTGGGCGATCCCGCCGCGCTCGAGATCGTGACCGATGTGCTCACCAGCGATGCGGTGCGCATCGCGCCGGGCAGCCACGCCGAGATCGAGCGCTGGGGTGGCCCGCCGCTCCCGGCCCACGTGCGCCTGATCGAGCCGAGCGCGTTCACGCGGCTCTCGGCGCTCGGCGTCGAGGAGCAGCGCGTCAACGTCATCCTGGACCTCGACGCACCTCGCGAGCAGTGGCTCGCCATGGGAGACGGCTACCGGATCGAAGCGCGCATGGTCGTGTGGGAGCAGCCCGACGTGCTCTCCGTGCCCGCGGGGGCCGTGTTCCGCCACGGCGAAGGATGGGCGGTCTACACGGTCGACGACAACGTCATTCACCTGCGCGACGTGCAGGTGGGCGAGCGGGGCGACGTGCAGGTTCAAATCACCGGCGGCCTCGCCGAGAACGCGCTGCTCGTCCTGCACCCCAGCGACCGCGTCGCCGACGGCGTACGCGCCAAGGTAAGGTGAGCGCCATCTCGGTACGAACGCGCTACGATGCCTTCATGCGCCTAGCTTCGCTCTCCACCCTGGGCGTCGTCGCGGTCGCGTGCTCGTCAGGGGGCTCCACCGGCGGGCCCACGCCGCCGCTCGGCCAATCCGAGAGCGGCCGCGCCACCTACTACGCCGCCGACGGTAGCGGGGCTTGCGGGTTCGATCCGTCACCGAACGATCTCGACGTCGCGGCGATGGACGAGCCAGAGTGGGCCGGGAGCGCCGTGTGCGGCGAGTGCGTCCAAGTCACGGGGCCGAAAGGCGAGGTCACGGTGCGCATCGTCGACGAGTGCCCCGGCTGCGAGCCGGGACACCTCGATCTCAGCCAGGAGGCCTTTGCGAAGATCGCCGACGTCTCGGCGGGCAACGTCCCCATCACGTGGCAGGTCGTCGCGTGCGCCGTGCAGGGGCCGGTGGAGTACCACGTCAAGGACGGCAGCTCGCAGTGGTGGACCGCCATCCAGGTGCGCAACTCGAAGCTCCCCATCGCCAAGCTCGAATACAAGACCGCCGCGAGCGCCTACACGAGCGTGACGCGTGCAGACTACAACTACTTCGTCGTCGACACGGGCGTCGGCCCGGACCCGTACACCGTGCGCATCACGTCGCAGAACGGCGAGGTGCTCGAGGACTCGCTGCCCGCGGTCGTGGCCAACGCCACGGTGCCCGGGGCCGCCCAGTTCCCCTGACGCTCGATCGGCGCCAGGGCGTCAGTGCATGGGGAAGGGCTTGGTGCCGGTCACGGTCGGCGCGCTCATCCCGCCCGGGTTGTCCTTGGGGATGACGAAGCTCGCGGTGCGCTTGACGCCGGGGCCCGCGGTCGACGGCGTGTTGATCGGCCGGTTGATCGTGGTCAGCGTGCCCTCGACCTGGGTCGCGGTGACCTTGAGGTAGCCGTAGCCCTGCGCGTTGCTGTCGGCGTAGCGCAGGTGCGGGTTGATGGTCGCGTCGTAGAGCGCCTCGGCCTGCGCGAGGTCGTGGGTCGAGCCGAACTTGTCGGCGGCGTCGGTACCGTGCAAAAGGAGGAGGTTCATGTTCTCGGTGAACGCCGACAAACCGGTGTTGGTGGCGTCGACCGTGATCAGGCTGCGCAGCTGGGCCGGCTTGCCTCGGGTCACGCCCTCGTAGAACGAGAACAGCGAGTTCGAGCTGACGCCGGCGGAGATCAGCTCGGTCGCGACCGGCGTCGGGCTCGCCGCGTCGTAGTTGTCCATCAGCACGCCGGCGAAGTGGGCGTGGACGTCGCCGCTGATCACCACGACGTTGCCGATGGCCTGGTCCTTCAGGTAGGTGAGAAGCTCGTTGCGCTCGGTCGGGTAGCCGTCCCAGGCGTCGCCGTCCATGATGCGGTCGGCGACCAGCGTGGTCACCGACTGCTGTTTGATCAAAAAGCGCATCATCGGGACCTCGTTGCCCCACACCTTCCAGGTCGCGTCGGACGCCTTCATGGTGTCCTTCCACCACTGCTTCTGCGCCGCGCCGAGCATGGTGCCAACCGGCGACTGCGTGCGCGGGTTCGGGAAGCCGAGCACGGTGGCCGGCGGGTTGCCGCTGTTAGCGGCCTCGCCCTGGTCGAAGGTGTTGACCATCTCGATGGGCAGCACGTTGCGCGGGTCGAAGAAGATGAAGTTGCCGTAGCTGGTCTCCTCGGGGATGGCGTGATCGCTGCGGTACGAGCGCAGGTCGGTGATGATCAGCTCGACGTGCTTGCCCCAGCGAAACGAGCGGTAGACCGTGATCGCCCCGATCGCGGCGACGTTGTTGGGCTCGTCGTAGAAGTTGTTGGCGTCAGGGGTGGCCGTGAAGGGCGCGTCGGTCACCGTGGTCGGCGCGAAGTCGTGCGCCCCCTGGGACACGCTCCCCGGGCCGGTCGCGCCCGTGAGCTGCGACGGCACGTACTCCCACCACGCCTGGCTGGCCTCGTAGCGCCGCGTCTGCGACGGCTCGTCGAGCGTCGCGGCTCCGTCGTAGTTGGCCTGCGACTGCCAGCAGTCGTTGGTGAACTCGTGATCGTCCCAGGTGTGGATGAGCGGCCAGCGCGCGCGCACCGCCATGAAGTCGGGGTCGGAGCAGAAGGTACGGTAGATCGCGCGGTAGTCGTCGATGGTCTTGGCGAAGGTACCGCCGCCGACCTGGCCGCCGCCGGACGGCAAAGGCGGCACGAGCCGGTCGGTGCCGTCGGCGTTCTTGATCGTGATGGGGTTGAAGCTGTCGTCGAGCGGCTTCTGGTAGCCGCTGCCCACCGTCTCGTAGATCACGTCGCCCAGGTGGACGACGAAGTGAACCTTGTCGGCGTCGGCGCGCGCTGCGTCGTCGATCAGCATCTGGCGGTAGGCGCCGTAGTTGCCAGGCTCGTAGTCCTGGCACGACACCCACGCGATGTTGACCTGCGTGTCGGTGGAGGCGTCGGGCGCGGTGCGTGTCTGGCCGCTGACCGTGTCGAGGCCGGCGAGGAAGCGGTAGTAGTACGGGGTGTTGGCGGCCAGGCCGGTGACCAGCACGCGCACGGTGTGATCGCTGTCGGCGCTCGCCGAGATGTCCTGGTGGACGACCACGTTGGTGAACGCAGCGTCGCTGGCGACCTGGACGGTGAGCGCGACCGGATCGGTGGCGCCGTCGGCGCGCACCGCGCGCGTCCACAGCACCACCGAGTTGGTGCGCGGATCGCCGGAGGCGACGCCCTGCGGGAACACGAAGGTCCCGGCGACGGGGTTGGAGGAATCCGAGCCGCCGTCCGAGCCGCCGTCGGCGTTGGAGCTCGAGCCTCCGCTGCAACCAGGGATGCCGGACAGCGCAGCGCTCGTGACGAACCAGCCCGCTCCCCGGAGGAAATCTCTCCGCTTCATGCGGCGATGATAGGGGAGGACACCGGTCGGCGCACAGGGCGCGAGCGTGCTCGGCCACACCTCCCACGCGGGGACGAGTCAGGGGCCCGCGATCGGCCAGGTCTAGTGGGCGCAGCAGGATTCGAACCTGCGACTTCCACCGTGTGAAGGTGGCACTCTACCGCTGAGTTATGCGCCCTTGCCGAATTGAGCGAACTAGCGCATCGCCTCGCCCGCGGCAAGGACCGACGCGCGGGGCAGCGCCCGTCAGACCGTCTCGGTGACGTTGGCGCGCGGCTCGATCGGGCCGGCGGGCGCGATCGCCGCGTCCCGGGTGTGGCGACCGAGAGACAGCGTCCCGAAGAAGATGCCCAGCGTGAGGGCGAGCACCGCGAAGTGGCCGAGGAAGGCGCCGGAGCAACCAGCGACGGCGAGCGGTGCGAGAGCAGCGAGATACCAGGGGGTCAGCTTCATGTTCCTCATCGA
>DATIQP010000062.1:0-5999 GCA_035470765.1 Polyangiaceae bacterium
GCGCGTGATGCTGGCCGCGCAGACGGAGGCCACCGTACTTCTTCGCGGCGAGACGGGCACGGGCAAGGGCCGCTTCGCCCGCGCGGTGCACGTCAACTCCAAGCGCCAGTCGGGGCCGTTCGTGACCGTGGACTGCACGACCCTGCCCGCGCAGCTCGTCGAGAGCGAGCTGTTCGGCCACGAGCGCGGCGCGTTCACGGGAGCGGACCGGCGCATCGTCGGCAAGGTCGATCTCGCCGCCGGTGGCACCCTCTTCCTCGACGAGATCGGCGATCTGCCGCTCGACATCCAGGGCAAGCTGCTGCGCTTCCTGCAGGAGCGCGTCTACGAGCGGGTCGGCGGCCGCGAGACGCTCAAGGCGGACGTGCGGGTGGTGTGCGCGACCCACCGCGATCTGCGCGCGCTGGTGGCGACGGGCAAGTTCCGCGAGGACCTGTTCTATCGCGTGCGCGTGGTGGAGATCGTGCTGCCGCCGCTGCGAGCGCGGGGCCCCGAGGAGATCGAGCAGCTCGCGCTGCACTTCGCGGACATGTACGCGGCGCGCTACGGCCGGCCGCGGCCGACATTCACGAAGGACGCGCTCGAGCGGCTGCGGTCGCACGACTACCCGGGCAACGTCCGCGAGCTCGAGCACTGGATCGAGAGCGCGATCGTGCTCGCGCCGGACGGCGTCCTGCGCGCCGCGTCGCTGCCCGCGCCCGAGCCCGCGAGGCTCGGCGCCGACGGAGGGGCGCCCGCTGGGGCCTCGCTCGTGCTGCCGCTCGCGCTCGATCTGGCCGAGGCCGAGCGTCGCTACGCGGCCGCCGTCGTCGAGTCGCACGCAGGAAACAAGACCGAGGCAGCTCGCGCCCTCGGCATCGGCCGAAACACGCTCGCGCGCCTGCTCGGCGGCCACAAGGCGTGAGCGGCGACCCTCGGCGGCGCGTTCTCTGGTATAAGGGCGCGCGATGCAGGCACCGCCCACCAAACAGCAGGTCCTCGAGCTCTACGACACGCCCCTGTTGCCGCTGATCGATCGCGCGCGGCGGGTCCACCTCGAGCACCACCCCGACAACGAAGTGCAGCTCTGCACGCTCCTCAGCGTGAAGACCGGAGGCTGCTCCGAGGACTGTTCGTACTGTCCCCAGTCGAGCCACTACGAGACGAAGGTCGAGCCCGAGAAGATGCTCGACGTCGACGACGTGCTGGCGAGCGCGCGGCGCGCCAAGGAGGCCGGCTCGACGCGCTTCTGCATGGGCGCGGCCTGGCGCGAGGTGAAGGACGGCCCCGCGTTCGAGCGCGTCCTCGAGATGATCCGCGGCGTGAAGGACATCGGCCTCGAGGCGTGCGTGACGCTCGGCATGCTCACCGACGAGCAGGCGCGCAAGCTGAAGGAGGCCGGGCTCGACGCCTACAACCACAACCTCGACACGAGCCGCGAGAACTACCGCTCGATCATCACGACCCGCACCTACGACGACCGCCTCAGCACGCTCCACAACGTGCGCCTCGCGGGCATCACCGTGTGCTCGGGCGGGATCATCGGCATGGGCGAGAGCAAGGAGGACCGCTGCGAAATGCTCCGCACCCTCGCGAGCCTGACGCCGCCGCCGGAGAGCGTGCCGATCAACGCGCTCGTCCCGTCCCCGGGGACGCCGCTCGCCGCAATGCCGCCCGTCGACCCGCTCGAGATGGTCCGGATGATCGCCGTCGCCAGGATCCTGATGCCGAAGTCGCGGGTGCGTCTGTCGGCCGGGCGCACGGGGATGACGCGCGAGGCGCAGGTGCTGTGCATGCTCGCGGGCGCCAACTCGATCTTCTTCGGCGACAAGCTGCTGACGACGCCCAACCCGGGCGAGGACGAGGACCTCGCGCTCATTCGCGACGTCGGCCTCGCGCCGATGCCGCCGCAGGGCGCCGAAGCCGAATGAGCCGCGCGGCGTGGCTCGCGATCGCGCTGGCGGCCGCGGGCTGCGCCGAGTCCAACTCGGCGACCGTCGTCGAGATCCCACCGCCCGCGCAGGCCGACGTGCCGGCGCCCGTCGTCGCTGCTCCTCCGCCGGCCGCGCGCGAAGCGGTTCCCGGGCTCGTGGGCGAGTGGCGCGGTAGCTACGAGTGCGCCCAGGGCGCCACCAACCTCGCGCTGCACGTGACGCGCGTCAGCCCCGAGGTGGCGGCGGTGTTCGAGTTCTCGCACGAGGGGAGCGGCGCGAGCGGCGCCTACGAGCTGCGAGGCCAGCTCGGCGGGTCGGGGGAGGTCTCGCTCGTGCCGACCGGCTGGATCGATCGACCGCCGGGCTACGTCATGGTCGGCATGCGGGGGACGGTGAGCGGCGACGTCTTTCGCGGCACGATCACCGAGCCGAGCTGTCGCGGGTTCCAGGTCCGGCGGGTGCGCTGATCCGCGGTGCCGCTCAGGCCGCGGCCCGTCGCTGGAGCAGGGTCAGACGGAAGGTGCGCGCGACGTGCCCTCCGCGAAGGACGCTCACGCGCTCGCTGCGCTCGACGCGGAAGCCTTCGGCGAGCGTCGCCGGATCGACGGGCACGCGGTCGTCGGTGACGAAGACGATGGCGTCGGCCCGTTGCCACCGCGCTCGCGGCGCCCAGTCGTCGAAGTCGCTGCGGGTCTTCGTCGCGCACCCGACCTGCGCGCTCGGCAAGTTGGCTTGCAGTTGCGCGCAGACCATCCACGTCGGACCGACGACGAAGACGTCGGCATCGGGCCCCAGCCCGGTCTTGACGTCGCCGCTCATCTCGTCGACCGACTGCGCCGCCTGCGCCCAGCCGAACAGCTCGTTCGAGATGTCGACCGTGGGATCGTAGCTCTTCGGCGCCAGGCGGAGCAGCGACGGCATGAGCACCCAGGCGTAGACGCCGACCGCGAGCGCCAGGCCCGTGGCGACGGCGGCGATCGTCGTCCTTCGGAGGCGCTGCGGCGGCGTCGCGAGGCCCGCGCGCGCCGCGAACAGCGGGAGCGACAGCAGCGGAGGCGCCAGCCAGTGCGGCTCCGCGACGCGGCTCCAGAGGCACAACACGACGAGGAGCGCGCCCGGAAAGGCGAAGCTCGCGAACAAGAGGCGCGACGCGGCGTCGTCGTTGCGCTTGCGGAACAGGTCCCGCGCGGCCCAGACGGCGAGCACGACGATCACCGGCGAGACGTAGACGAGCTGCCCGCCCAGCAGCGCGCCGAGGTTGCGCAGCGAGAAGCCCGCCGCGTGCTGCGTATCGACGAGGCGGTGGTGGAGCATGGGGAAGCCGCGCGACGCCTCGTAGCGGGCGATCGGTACGAGCGGCACCGCGCCTGCGAGCGCGCCGAGGTACGGCCACACGGTCCTCTTGTGAGCGCCGTCGCGCCACGCGACCCAGACGAGCACGGGCAAGAGCAGCGCGCCCGTGACCTTCGCGGTCGCCGCCGCCCCCGCGATGACTCCCGCGACGAGGAACCCGGCCGCTGCTCGGCCGCTGCTGGCCGGCGACGCGAGCGCCATCGACGCGATGCCCAAGAAAGCGAGCCACAGGAACGCGAGCAGCAAGTCCGGCGTCATCGCGAACAGGCCGACGGCGATCTCGGGCGCGGCGGCGGTCACGAGCCCGGCGATCGCCGCGGGCCGCACCTCCGCGCCCATGCCTCGCGCCACGATGACCACCAGCCACGGAAAGGCCGTGGCCAGCGCCGCGGTGGCGACGTGCGCGGCCTGGGGCGAGGGGATCACGCCGCCTCCGAGCGCCGAGGCGAAGACGCCGACCAATCCCGGGTGGTCCAGGTACGCCGGCTGCGGGTGCAGCGCGTAGGACGCGTACAGCGCCTCGCTGTCGCCGAAGCCGACGAGGCGCGCGGCGTAGAGCCGCACGCCCATCAGCGCCGCCGTCAGCACGAGCAACGCGAGGACGGCGGGATCGAGGCGCTTGTCGGACGGAGTCATCGCGGACGGAGGGTAAGGGCGCGGCGGGTCAGAGCCAAGCGCAAGCCATCTCGGCCACTTTGCGCGAGGGCTCGTGCACCGCCCCGAGCGCCTCGCGCACGGCGGCGCAGTCGGCGCGTGCGGCGTCGCTCCGGTCGAGCAGTCCTTCGAGGGCCGCGGCCATCCGCTCCGGACGCGCCGCCTCCTGCAGCAGCTCCGGGAACGCCGCCCTTCCGAGGAGCACGTTCGGCAGGGCCACGTGAGGCGTGCGCAGCAGCGCGCGCGCCACGAGCGCGGAGAGCGGATCCAGCCGGTACGTCACGACCGGCGCCGCGCCCGCCACGGCCGCCTCGAGCGACGCGGTCCCCGAGGCGCAGAGCGAGACGTCGAACGCCGCAAGCAGAGGCGCCGCTCCCTCCTCCGAGCCGACCTCGTGTACGCCGATCCCCTCGCAGTCGGCCAGCATCCGAGCGTGGCGAAGGTGCGGCTCGCCGAGGCTCTGCGAGAGCAGGACGCGGACGTCCGGCCCTCGAGGCGCGAGAAGGCGGACGGCCGCGAGCATCGCGGGGAGCAGACGGCGGACCTCGTGCGCGCGGCTCCCCGGAAGCAGCGCGATCGCCATGTCCCCGGCGAGCCCGAGCCGCGCGCGCGCGGCGCCGCGGGCGGCCGGGGCGAGACCCTCGAGCGACGGGTGACCGACGTAGCGCGCGTCGACGCCGTGCGCGCGCCAGAGCGGCTCCTCGAAGGGGAGCACGACCGCCATCGTATCCACGAGGCGCGCGAGCCGGCGGCCGCGACGTGGCCTCCACGCCCAGACTTGCGGCGCGGCGTACCACACGATTCGGACGCCCACCCCGCGCAGCGCCGCCGCGAGCCGCGTGTTGAACTCGGTGTAGTTCACGAGGATCGCGACCCCGGGCCTGCGCGCTCGCGCCTCCCGGCGCAGCACGCTCATGCTGCGCACGACGCTGGTCGCGCGCGCGGCGACGTCGAGCACGCCCATCGCGGAGTGCTCCTCGGCACGCACGCACGTCTCCATCCCCGCGGCGTCGCAGGCAGGCCCGCCGAGCCCGAAGCTCGCGACGCCCGCCTGCCGCAGCCGGCGGACGACGCGCGACGCGGCACGATCGCCCGACGGCTCGCCGGCCGAGATCAGCGCGCTCGCCACCGGCGCCGAGACAGCACCATCGCGACGAGCCCCGCGAGGGCAGCTCCCAGAGGAGACGACGAGGTCTGGCGGACGGGCGCGGCCGAGCAGCCCGAGCTGCCGCCGCACGTCCCCGAGTAGCCGTGGCGAGGCGTGGGGTCGCACGGCCCCTCGGCGAGGTCGCCGTCGACCGTGCTGCGCGTACCGTCCGGCGCGTAGATGGAGCAGATGCCCTGCACGTCGTCGGCGGAGAGGTTGCGCATCGACGTGGAGCCTTGCGTGTAGTGTGCAAACATCGTGGCGTTCGCGTCGGGCGAGTGCGCGAGGCCGAGGAAGTGGCCCGACTCGTGGGTGACGATGCTCTGGAAGTCGAAGCCGTTGGCCGGCACGTCCCCGTTCACCGTGAGCGAGACCTGCGCGGTGTTGAGCTCCATGTCGGCGTCGTACAGCTCGCCGGTGTTCTTGTTGTACGTGACCGTGGTGAGGCCGAGGGTGTTGCTGGAGTCGTTGTGCGGCCACTGATCGTCGTCGAACATGATGACGTTCGCGTTGCCGCCGCTCTGATTGTACTGGACCTGGTGACACGCCACGGGTCCGAGGAAGCGCACGTCGACGCTCGCCTTCGAGGAGCCGTTGGTCGCGGCCGGGCAGCTCGCGTTGGTCCACTGTGAGAAGGCGGCGGCCATGATGCGCTGCGCGTCGTCGAAGGAGACCTGCCGGCTCGCGTTCTCCTGGATCGAGTAGCCGACGCAGGCGTTCTTCCAGTAGAGGGGGTCGCCGCCGGTCCAGCAGGGGATGTCGGGCGAGGGAACGAAGCTCGGGTCCGGGGCCTCGGTCGTGGTCCGGCAGAAGGCGCGAGCGTCGGCGGCGGAGAGCGCGGCCGCGGCGCACGCCAGGAGCGCGAGGAGCGGGGCGCTACGGCGCATGGGTCCTCGACCAGGCTCGGGTGATCTCCGCGGCGGCGTCGGGGA
>DATIQP010000063.1:0-3158 GCA_035470765.1 Polyangiaceae bacterium
CGACATCCTCGTCAACAACGCCGGCATCTTCCCGCCCGCGCCCGCGCTCGACCTGAGCGAGGCGACGTGGGACCGCGTCCTGTCGGTGAACTTGAAGGGCGCGTTCTTCCTGGCCCAGGCCGTCGCGCAGCAGATGATCCGTCAGGGCGACGGAGGCGCCATCGTGAACATCGCGTCCATCGACGCGCTCCACCCGACGGGCCGCCTCGCGCACTACGACACGTCGAAGGCCGGGCTGGTCATGATGACCCGCTCGCTCGCGTTCGAGCTCGGGCCGAACCGCATCCGCGTCAACGCCGTGGCGCCGGGTGTCATCCAGACGCCGGGCGCCGACGCCGCGCTCGCGGTCCTGGCGGGCTCGGGCAGCCCCGGGCAGCTCAAGTCCAAGTTCGTCTCGCGCATCCCCCTCGGCCGGTTGGGTACGCCCGACGACGTCGCGCGGGCGGTGCTATTTCTGGTGAGCGAGGCGGCCGACTACATCACAGGGAGCACGCTGGTGGTGGACGGCGGGTTCCTTCTGAGCTGAATCGGTCGGCCGGCCGCTTCCCAGCGAGCGAGGTGCGTGTGCTGCATAGCACACGCACACAGCCTCGGACGAGCCTCGGCTAGCGAGACAGCGCGTCGATGCGACGAAGCTCGAGCTGCGAAAGCGAAAGCTTCATCGCCCCGACGTTCTCCTCGACGTGGCGGCGCCGGCTCGCACCAGGAATGGCCACGACGGTATCGCCGTGGAAGGTGACCAGCCAAGCGAGCGCCACCTGCGTCGCGGTGACATTGTGGGCCGCTGCGATCTTCTTCAGCTCTTCGACGAGCGGACGGCTGCGCTCGAGCCCCTTCGCCCGAAAGGCCGGCATCCACTTGCGCGGCCCAGGGCTCTTTTTGATGAGGCCCGGGTCGTCATGGAACTTCCCCGAAAGAATGCCTTGCTCGAGCGGCGAGTAGGCGATGAGCGTGACGCCCAGCTCCTTCGCCGCGGCGAGCACGCCGTTCTTCTCGATGCGACGATCCAGCAGGCTGTATTTCACCTGGTTGGACGCAAGGGGTAAACCCCTCGCTGCGAGCGCGGCGTGCGCCCTCCGCATGCGAGATGCGCCGAAGTTGCTGATCCCGACCGCACGGATCTTCATCTGGCTCACCAGGTCCGCCAGCGCGTTCATCTCGGCCTCGACCGGCGAGAAACCATACGGCTGGTGCACTTGATGGAGGTCGATCGGGTACGGCGAGAGCGCGGCCAGCCTTGCGCCGATGGTCTTCTGGATGGAGCGCGCAGTGCGCCCCACGGGCATCCACTTGGTGGCCACCACGACCTCGCCGCTCTTCTTGCCCGCTGCTTGCAGCGCGCGTGAGAGCGCCCGTTCGGAGCGACCCTTGCCGTAGGCCTCGGCGGTGTCGAACCAGTGGATGCCGCCCTCGAGCGCCGCACCGACGATCTCGTTCACCGTCTCCTGAGGCAGCGCCGACCAGAAGCCGCCGACCAGCCCGAACCCTTCGGAGAACTGCCAGCAGCCCAGGCCAATGGACGTGATGCGGATGTCGGTCTTCCCGAGGCTTCGGAGCATGGCGATCGATCACCAAGTGCCCGCTCGTGCCGTCGGCTGTCAAGAGGAGGCGGAGACGGAGACGGAGACGGAGACGGAGACGGAGACGGAGACGGAGACGGAGACGGAGACGGGGCGGAGGATGGACGGTATACGGACTCGTACCGATGGCACGATCCGACGTTGCACCCCGTAAGCGGCTCTCCTTTCTCGATCGGTACCTGACGCTCTGGATCTTCCTCGCGATGGGCGTGGGCATCGCCGTGGGCTCGCTCGCCCCGGGCGTCGCGACGGCGATCGATCGGCTCAGCGTCGGGACGACGTCTATCCCGATCGCGATCGGGCTGATCGTCATGATGTACCCGCCGCTGGCCAAGGTCCGCTACGAGCAGCTCGGCAAGGCCTTTCGCAACAAGCGCGTGCTCGCGCTCTCGCTCGTCCAGAACTGGGTCATCGGGCCGGTCTTGATGTTCGTGCTCGCCGTAGTCTTCTTGCGCGACAAGCCCGAGTACATGCTCGGCCTCATCCTGATCGGCCTCGCGCGCTGCATCGCGATGGTCATCGTCTGGAACGACCTCGCCAAGGGCGACACCGAGTGCTGCGCCGGCCTCGTGGCGTTCAACTCGATCTTCCAGGTGCTCTTCTTCTCGGTCTACGCCTACTTCTTCGCCACGCTCCTCCCTTCGTGGCTCGGCCTGAAGGGCGCCGTCGTGAGCATCACGATCGTCGAGATCGCCAAGAGCGTCGCCATCTACCTCGGCATCCCGTTCGCCGCCGGCTACCTCACGCGCCGCGTGCTCGTCTCGGCGAAGGGGCTCGAGTGGTACCAGGCCCGCTTCGTCCCGAGGATCGGCCCTATCACGCTCGTCGCGCTGCTGTTCACGATCGTCGTCATGTTCTCGCTGAAGGGCGACGCGATCCTTCAGCTCCCGTTCGACGTCGTGCGGGTCGCGATCCCGCTGCTCGTCTACTTCGTCGTGATGTTCACCGTCTCCTTCGCGATGAGCAAGCTCGTGGGCGCCAACTACGAGCAGGCGGCGACGCTCTCGTTCACGGCGGCCTCGAACAACTTCGAGCTCGCGATCGCCGTCGCCGTCGCCACGTTCGGCATCCACAGCGGCGCAGCCTTCGCAGCCGTCATCGGCCCCCTCGTCGAGGTCCCCGCGCTCATCGGCCTGGTCCACGTGGCCCTCTGGCTCCAGCGAAGGTTCTTCGCGCCGCCGCCCGCCGCCGCCACGCGAAGCCCCGCCTGAACCGCGGGGGTTCAAGCAGAGGTGGAGGCGCGGGGAATCGCACGTTCCTGCAACGCGCGATTGCAGGAACGTCGATGACCAAGCCATGGACCGCAGCTGCGCTGCGGTCAGAGGTGGAGGCGCCGGGAATCGCACGTTGCTGTAATCGCGCCGGGAGCTCCCACCGCGGTCGCGCGATTACAGCAACGTCGATGACCAAGCCATGGACCGCAGCTGCGCTGCGGTCAGAGGTGGAGGCGCCGGGAATCGAACCCGGGTCCGAAAACGTCTTGCTCCTCACTTCTACGTGCGTATCCGGCCTACTAAATCGCCCCGAATTGCGCCGACCAGCGGGCTCTCTCCAGGGCTATTCACCTGTTTGCTCCTC
>DATIQP010000064.1:0-1573 GCA_035470765.1 Polyangiaceae bacterium
GGCGCGCCGCTCACGATCGGATCGTAGGTGAGCTGCGTGCCGTCGACGGCGCCGACGATCCGCCACGGCACGGTCTCGTTCGACGTGCCCGCGCGATCGCGGTAGCGCACGCCGACGTACTGGTTGCCGAGCGACTGCACGGGCATGAGCTGCTGGTGCCCCGAGTCGCACGCGTACGTACCGAGCGGCGTGTTCATGCAGGAGCTACCGCCCCACACGCTGATCGGCTTGTTCGAGGAGATGAGGCTGCCGTTGAGCTCATCGTTCTGCAAAAACTGGATGAACTGCCCGTTGTCGAGGGTGTAGGTGCCCGTCGCGTTGGCCGCCGTGGCGGCGAGGCCGCCGCCACCCGCGATCGCGGCGGTCGGCGTGATGGCGACCTTCGTCCCCGCCTCCTGCGCGTAGATCTGGATGTACGGAAAGCCGTTGTACCCCGCCAGGGCCGGGTTGGCGGTGTAGGCGTCGGCGGCGACGTAGTTGGTGCCCCACGCGGGCGTGGGGATGAGGAGGCTCGCGCTCGTGACGAAGCTCGACGCGCCGCCGTACGGGTAGATGTCGTAGGCGACGACGGGCGCGCTCGTCGTGATGTGGAAGCTCGTGCCCACGCCCGTCTGATCGACGGCGGTCGCCGAGGTGACACCGGCCGTCACCCCGGACGGGCAATCGACCCAGTAGACGTCGCCGGACGGATACGCCGACAGAAAGAGAATGCCGATCTCACCCGGGGGGAGCTGGTTGTTGGGCAACGGGTTGTACGTGATGCTCGTCCCGCTCCCGCTCGGAGTGCGCGCCATCGACGCGACGTTGAGCGTCTGGCTGCCGTACGAGGCGGTGATGGTGATCGGGGCGGTCCACGTGTTGGCGAGCAGCGCCGCGTAGCAGCTGCCGCGGGTTTCGTACTCGGGCGCGACGGTGCCCGCGTAGAAGTCGCAGCCGATGGTGCTCTTGTTGGCCGCGGCGGCGTCGCACGCGGCGATGCACTGCCCGCCGGCGCAGCCCTGATCGCCGGGGCACTGCATCACGACGTTCTTGTTGCAGTCGATGACGTCGTGCAGATCGCTCGAGCAGCTACGCGCGCACGCCGAGCCGTCGCCGCTGTCGCCGAAGCCGAAGGGGTTGCCATCCGTCCCGCCGCCATCGACGGAGCCGTCCGGGTTGCCGCAGTTGAATGTACTGCAGTTGTTGCCGCCGCAGCCGGCGGTCGCCGCGATCGCGACCATTCCGAGCAGCCCACACCATCAGCCAAGCTTCATGACCGCCTCCGTGCCCCGCTCAGTGTTCTACCACCGCGTCGGCCTGTTGGCTGCTGGCTCGCGGGAAGTCCAGCGACACCCGGGCACCCCCGAGCTCGGCGCGCGCCACCGAGAGCCGGCCTCCGCTCGCCTCCACGATCCGCCGTACCACTGCGAGGCCCATGCCGGTGCCCGTGGCCCGCGTCGTCACGAAAGGCTGCCCCAGCCGCCGCACGATCTCGTCCGGGATGCCGGGCCCGTCGTCGTCGAGCGTCCATCGCGCCCAGACGTCCGTCGTCTCGATGCTCAGCCGCAGCCGCGCGTGCTTGCCCGTCGACTGC
>DATIQP010000065.1:0-3101 GCA_035470765.1 Polyangiaceae bacterium
GAACGTGCCGTACGACTGCGCGTAGATGGCGGTGCCGAGCGCGGAGGTCTCCGGGGCGCACGCCGGGCCGTAGAAGACATACGAGCAGTCCGGGTTCGAGTTGTGGGCGCAGTCGTAGTCCTGGTCCATCTCGAGCGCGAAGGGGTCGACGAGCGTCTCGAGGTCCTGGCGTCCGAGCGCCGTGTTGGCCAGCGTGGAGGTCGGGTCCTTGAAGTACTGCGTCTGCCCCCGCGGCGCGCCCGTGTCCGTCTCGTCGCTCAGATCGAACGGCGCGTGCGGGCCGCCGAGGTCGTGCGAGTCGCGCCAGAAGGTGCCGATGGGCGCGTCGGCGATGTCGTAGCCGATGGTGGGCTGCGTCGCGCCCTGGTGGTCGTTCGCAGCGAGCTGCGCGTCGTGCAGCGTCGCGTCCTGGGACATGATCATCCGGTTGTACTCGCCGCCGCCGCAGCTGCCCGGGTCCGTCGAGGTGGCGCCCTGGCCTCCGCTGATCCGGTAGATCTTCACGACGTGGCAGAGCATCGAATGCTCGTCGATGCCGAGCTTGCTGCCCTCCATGCGCGCGGTGAGCGTGAGGAAGACGTCGCGCGACGAGGGGTCGAGCTTGGTCCAGACGTCACAGACGCTCGAGGCGTTGCTCGCCGACAGGCCGTTGGTCTGCGGCGTCGCCGCGTAGGACTTCAAGAAGGCGAGGTAGGTCGCGAGCAATCGATCGCGGTTCGCGTCGAGCGTGTCGACGCAGAGGCCGGTCGCGCCGTCGGCGTCCGTGCCGGCGTCGAGCACCTGCGCGTCGCCTCCGCCCTCCGTGCTGGATGCGACGTCGGCGCCGGCGTCCGTCGCGCCGTCCGTCGCGCCGCCATCGTCGATCCCGCCGTTGCCGGAGCCGCACGCCGCGAGCGACACGAGCCAAAAGCCCCACCCCCCGCGCACGGTCACGCCCCTTCGGCCACGATGGCCCACGCCCCGCCCGGCCCCATCAGGTGCGGATACACCTCGGTCCAGACGCGGAGCATCTCGTCGTAGGGGAAGTCGTCGTAGAGGCCGCGGTCGCGCAGGTACTCCAGGAACGCGCGGCCGCGCCCGTCGAAGGCCTGCAGCATCGCGTCGTGCTCGCCGTCGAAGTCGAGCGGCGGGACGCCGAAGAACGCGCACAGGCGCGAGTCGAACGCGGGCGTGATCTTCACCTCGCGCTCGCCGAGCCGCGCGACGACGTAGCCGTGGAAGGCGAAGACGTGCGTCTTGAGCGCGTCGAGCAGGCGCGGCGTCGCGAGGTGGTTGGTCACGTCGACGAAGCCGAGCCGCGTGGGGATGCCCACCGCGCGCAGCGCCGCCGCGAGCAGCACCGCCTTGGGCACGCAGAACGCCCGGCGGCGCAGCAGCGTCGCGCTCGCGGTGAGCTGCTCGGGCAACAGCTCGATCTGGTACGGGTCGTACCGCACGCGGTCGCGCACGGCGACGAAGAGCCGCTTCGCCTTCTCCACCTCGGAGGAGGCGTCGCCCGCGACCTCGCGGACGAAGGCGGAGACGGCGGGGTGTTCGTAGTCGAGATAACGTGTTGCCGAGAGCGTGGTCACTCGAATTTCACCTTGCCCCACCGCGAGCTCTTGTGAAAGTTACCTTGCCCCCGGATGGGCGACCACGCCAGCGCGAGGCTCTGCCCGTCGCGGAAACTGTACAGGTCGACACGCCACACGTCGCCGGGCTTCGGGGGGATGGGGGCGCGACCGCGGACGAAGGTGCTCCACGGGATCGCGATCTCGAGCGAGTAGAAGCGATCGTCGCTCACGTAGACGGCCCGCTCCGCGGCGCAGGACCAGTCCTGGTGGCCGAACACCTTCGCCGTGGCCGAGCCGGTGATGGGCACGTTGTAGTCGTCCCAGTGCGTGTCGAAGACGGCGCCGTGCACGTCGACCTGGATCTCGTAGTAGTCGCGGTTGTCCGGCGGATCGCCCGGCTGGATCATCAGCTCGAGCGCCGAGGACTTCTCCCAGTCGTGCGGGTCGACGTCCTCGCGGGAGAACGGCGAGAAGGGCGCGCGGTCGAAGATCACCGCGCCGATGTACAGCTTCTGATCGTCGTAGCCGAGCTTCGCCCAGGCCGCGACCTCGTGGCTCCGCGCCTCGGCTCCGTCACCCGGCTGGACGAACGGCGCCGTCGGCGAGGCCTGCCCCCACACCGCGTCGTCGAGCTTGCCGTCGAGGGCGGGCGCCGACGCGAACCGCGCCACGCGCAGCGGCGGCCCCGTGAGGGTCGACTCGCCGCTCGTCCCGCCCGCGGGCATCTTCGCCCACGCGGGATCCTCCTTGCGAGCGCACCCGGCCAAAAGAGGGACCAAAAGAATGTAGAGTGCACGCATCACGGGCTCCGCCGAATCTAGCATCGCCCCCCGTCCCCGTCTCCGCCTCCGCCTCGCGGCGTGCCGGCGTGTGCCAGCAGATGACGCGCGCGCCCGCGTCTCCCCACGACCGCCGCGTATTTCTCCGGCAGGCGTGGAGGGCACGGACCGTGCTCTTCACGTGGCCATGCGCGCCTCGTGGCTCCTCGTCGTGGCCCTCTCGTGCTCGTGCGGTTCGAGCGCAACCCCGCCCGGAGACGGAGGTGCCGGCGACGCGAGCTGCCCGCCGCTCCCCGGACCAGCGCCCACCCAGCAGGCTTGTCCGCCGGGCTCGTGCTTCCTCTGCAACGCGCTCGATCTTCCCGAGGGGTGTCCGACTCAATACTGCTCGAGCACACCAGGGAGCGAGCCGGGGCTGTGCGCTGAGGTCTGCCCGGCGGACGCCGGAGAGGCTGGAGCTGGGGACACCGGAGCCGACTGAGCGCTCACGGAAAATTGCTGACGTAGTGCGTCATCGCGTCCGGAGATGCATTATATAAGTGACGTGCCCCTTCCCCAACCCGTCGGTCTATACGATCCCCGCCACGAGCGTGACGCTTGCGGCCTCGGTTTTGTGGCTGATCTCACAGGGTCACCTTCGCACGCGCTCGTCGAGAAGGGCCTCGAGATCCTCCGGCGTCTGGCGCACCGGGGCGCCGCCGGCTCCGACCCGCAGACGGGCGACGGCGCCGGCATCCTGATCCAGATCCCGCACGCCTTCTACCAGCAC
>DATIQP010000066.1:0-6448 GCA_035470765.1 Polyangiaceae bacterium
CGGCGGTCGTGGCGACGTTCGAGTGCGGCACGCCGGAGGTGGTGGCGGCGCGCGTGCACAACGCGGCGCGCCTGTCCGAGGAGCGCACGCTCCAGCCGCCGGAGGTGCGGCGGCGGCTGCGCGTCGGGACCCGCGGCTTAATGGGCGATCCGACGGCGGCGGGCATGCTCCTCGACGCGAGGCTTCACATGGCGCGCCTGGCGCTCGAGCCACGCCGTCCTCTGGAGGCGCGGGTGGAGGACCACGGCGGCGCCATGAGGGTGCTGGTGGAGTTCGCAGACGACGCGGCCCCGGAGGCCCCCGTCGTGGTGGAGCTGTTCTCGGAAGCGGCGCCGAAGAGCGCGCTGCGCGAGTCGGTCGCCGCGTGGGTCGCCGCGTCGAAGAAGATGGATTCTACACGTATTTTCTGAGACAATGAGCGTCGGATGCCAGACAAGGCAGAGGACGAGCAGAAGAAGCCCGTCAAAGACGTCGAGACCAACGGCGTCAACAAGAAGAAGACCGGGCACGTAGAGCCCGAGTCGAGCGTCGTGCCTGCGAACGACGTCCTCGAGACGGTCCAGGTCCCGTCCATCCCGCCTCTTCCGGTCGCGGGTCCATGGCGCTCCTACAAGGAGGTCGTGGCCACGCTCGCGGCGCGCATCGTCGAAGCGCAGCGGCCCATCCGGGTCCTCAACGCCATCCGCTGGGACAACACCGTCGAGGAGCAGTTCGTCAAGTCGAGGTACCGCGAGCTGCCGAACGTGGACGCGTCGTACTACACGGTGTCCGACCTGGGCTTCGAGCCGCGGGCCAAGGCCGAGGAGTTCGAGGCGATCGCGCGGGACATCGATCGCGAGGTCGGCGATGCCGACGCCATCGGCCAGATCATGAGGCAGACGGCGCTCGAGTACCGCGACGTCGTGCACTTGCTCGCCGCGCGCGGCACGCCCGCGTTCTACGCCTTCTCGCGCAAGCTGTACGGCTCGCCCAAGGACAAGTTCCCCGACGGGCGTTCGACCGTGCGCGATCTCGGCCACGCGCTCTACGAGATCCTCACCAACGTGGACGACAACCTGCTCGGCCCGCAGTTCGAGCGGACGATCGACGCCGCGCAGTGCGCCGCGATCTTGAACGAGCGCTTCGCGGGCTACTTCGCCGACACCGAGGTGCGCGTCACCGTCGACGACTCGATCGTGGCCGACGCGGCGGCGGGCAACGACTACGTCAAGGTCCGCTCGGGCGCGCGCTTCTCGCCGCGCGACATCGACATCCTCGAGGTCCACGAGGGTTGGGTGCACGTCGCGACCTCGCTCAACGGGCAGCAGCAGACGGTCGCGCAGTGGCTCGCCAAGGGCCCGCCGCGCACGACGGCCGTGCAGGAGGGGCTCGCCGCGCTGCTCGAGATCTTCACCTTCCGCACCTACCCGCGCCGCGCGCGCCGCCTCAACGACCGCGTGCTCGCGGTCGACAAGGCCGAGGACGGCGCCGACTTCCTCGAGGTGTTCGACTGGTTCCGCACCGAGGGCTACGAGGAGGACGAGTGCTTCCACGCCGCGCGGCGCGTCTTCCGCGGCGGCGTCGTCGAGGGCGGGGCGCCCTTCACCAAGGACGCCGGCTACTGCAAGGGCATCGTGCTCAACTACTCGTTCATCCGCAGCGCGATCCAGCACAACCGCGCCGATCTCATCCCGTTCCTCTTCGTCGGCAAGGTCGCCCACGAGGACGTGCCGGTGCTCGCTCGCCGCGTCCACGACGGCGTGGTGAAGCCCCCGCGCTACCTGCCCGCGATCCTCCGCGATCTGAACGGCCTCGCCGTGTGGATGGCCTACTCGAGCTTCTTCGGGCAGCTGGGCGACGACGCCATCAGCGACCACTACGCAAAGCTCTTCGCTCGAATGGGGTGAGCTTCAGTTCGGCGGGATCCCCTGGACGTCGAAGACGTCCCAGGCGGGCGTGTGGTTGCTGCTCGCCGGGTCCTGCGCCAGGACGTAGACGGCAGGGTAGTCGGCGTAGATCGTCTCCGCGTTGTTCTGCATCTTGGTGACGATCGCCGCGACGTACAGCTGCGGGTTGAGGCCCGTGGCGGGGCGGCGCTTGGACGAGAAGATGATCCAGTAGTACTTGAGCGAGCCCGACGGCTGCCCCTTCGGCGCCCAGCGCGGCCAGGCGTTCGTCAGGCCGGGGCTCTTGAGCGTCGTGCACACCGGGGGATCGTTGGCGCGCAGCCGCTGCGCGCTGCCCCCGCCGCCGGGGACCATGAAGATCTCGGCCGCGGGCTGGTTGTACGAGTTGGGGGGCGAGTTGTCCGTGCGGTTGAAGGCGAGCAGCGTGTCGTCCGGCGAGTATTCTGGATAGAACTCGTGCCAGTTCGGGTCGGACGCGCCGGCCAGGGGCGTCGCCGCGCCGCCCTGGTGGTTGTTGTAGGGCACCGTGTAGATGTCCATCGCCCCGTTGGCGATGACGGCCTCTCCGGACGAGTCCGACGAGACGTAGGCGACCGCCGTGCCGTCGTGACGCCACGAGGGCGACGAGATGCCGACGCGCGGATCGCCCGTACGCGCGACGATGCCCGAGCCGCTGCCGCTCGTGTCGTGCAGGTCCGTCCACACGAGCTCGTAGTTGCTGCTGCCCAGGGCCGTCGGGTTGTACATGACGCTGAGCGCGATCGCGTCCTGTGCCGAGTAGTGGTTGGCGTTGAGCAGCGGCCGGCCCTGGCGATCGCGCCCGAGCAGCGCGAGCGCCGACGGCGAGACGTCTGTGGCGGCCGGCGTGCTCGCGCCGACCACGGTTCGGACGTCGACGGCGCGGCTCCCGTTGGTGGCGTCGCGCGTGTAGATGATGAGCTTTCCGTCGGGCGACGAGGTGTGGCAGGCGATGCAGTTCGTGGTGCCATCGCCGGCGGAGGCGGGTGACGCCGTCGCCGGAGTGAGCACGGTCTTGGACGTCGTGTCACCGACGGTGAAGCCCTTGAAGGCGGTCGAGGGGCTGGAGGCCCAGTAGACCACCGAGCCCGGGGCGTCGACCGGCGCGATGTGGGCGACCGACGCGCTCGGCGCGGTCGGCGGCCCGACCAGCTTGCCGTTCTGCAGCTGTCCCGCGCGGACGGAGATGTCGATGTCGTGCCCGGCGCTGTGGGCCGCGAGCGACTTCCACACTCCCTGGTCCATCGTGAAGGTCGTCGTCGGGACGTACGCGACGAAGGGGTTGACCTGGTTGTCCACCGTGAGGCGGATCTCGAACACGTTCGCGTTCGGCGAGGCGTACTCCATGAACAGCGGCGTCCAGTTCCGAGGGATCATCGCGTCGTCCGGCGGCTCCGAGACGCACGGCCCGCCGCCGCTGCCGGCGTCGGGCGATCCGAACTGCGTCGCGATGTCGCCCGGGAGGCTCGGGTCGACGAGCGGCGCCTGCGGGAAATCGGAGAATGTGCTGGGCGCGTCCGAGAACGGGTTGACCGCGTCGGTGCTGCCGTCGCCGCCATCGAGCCCGCCGTCGGGCGAGCCGGGATAGGTGTTGCCGCAGCGCATCGCCAGCAGCGCAGCGACCGCCATCGTGAGCGGCGCCCACGCGGCACGTACATAAGAACGCATCGAAGCCTCCAAACCCCGTTAAGGGTGCGCCGATGCGCGGCGGACGGCAAGCTCTGATCCACTGCCGCAGGCTCGAGCCGAAGGCGAGAGTTCGGAGTGAGGCGGAAATCGCCTTCAGCGGGCGCGGAACGTCGGCTTGCGCTTCTGGACGTACGCCGTGAGGCCCTCTTTCGCGTCCGCCGTGGCGAACAGCTCCGCCTGCAGCTCCCGCTCGAGGGCCAGGCCCTGCTCGAGGCCGACCTCGAGTGCCGTCTGGACGCTGCGCTTGATCCGGCCGACGGCGAGCGCCGCGTGATTCGGCGGCACGAAGCCGTGCGCGTAGGTGAGTACGCGCCGCAGGAACGCTTCGTGGGAGTCGGCCTCCCAGACCTTGTTCACCAGGCCCCACGCGGCAGCATCCTCGAACGTCGCGTGGGTTCCTTCCACCATGAGCTCCATCGCGCGGCCCTTGCCCACCAGGCGCACCAGGCGCTGGGTGCCGCCCGTCCCCGGCAGCACGCCGAGCCCCACCTCGGGAAGCCCGATCTGGTAGGGCCCCTTGCGGCCGATGCGGAGATCGCAGGCGAGGGCCACCTCGAGCCCCCCGCCCACCGTGTGCCCGTTGAGGGCTGCCACGACGAGCTTCGGCGTCTGCTCGAGCCGCAGCAGCGTCTCGTTGGCGTGGAGGCAGAAGTAGTACTTGAAGGTCTCGTCCGCCTCCTTGAGCATGTGGATGTTGGCGCCGGCGCAGAAGAACTTCTCGCCGTGGCCGGTGAGGACGATGACGTGGACGTCGTTGTCGAAGCGCGCCTCGAGGATGGCGGCGTCCAGCTCCTTCATCATCTCGTGCGTGTAGGCGTTGGCGGGCGGGTCGTTCAGTGTGATGACGGCGACCCCCTTGTCCGTCTGATAGTCGATGAGCGTGCCCATGAAGTTGCAGCAGCTCTACCGGCAACCGAAAGGCGCTGCAAGGAAGGACGCGGTTGGGGTACGATCCAAACTGCCGGAATCGGAAGATCAGTCATGAGTGTGAATTTGCGACGTGAAATCAAGGAGCTCATCGTCTCCGAGCTCAACCTCCAAGGGCGGGACCCGGAAACCATCCAGGACGATGCGCCCCTGTTTGGCGAAGGCCTGGGCCTCGACTCGCTCGATGCGCTGCAGCTCGCCATGAGCGTCGAGGAGCGCTTTGGCGTCCGCATCCCGGAGGGGGACGCGGCGCGCCCCATCTTCAAGTCGGTGGCGTCCCTCGCGGCGCACGTCGCCGCCAACCAGATGGCACAAGAACGAGGATGAGGCGCGCTTGCGCACCTGGATCACGGGCATTGGCCTCGCGACCTCGCTCGGCGTAGGCGCGGCGGAGACGTTTCGCAAGTTGCTCTCGGGCGAGCGCGGGCTCGGCGAGATCGATCTGTTCGACACCAAGGGCCAGCGAGCGACGCTCGGCGCCCAGATCCGCGGCGTCCCTGTCCCCGACGGCGATGTGTGGTCGCGCGCGAGCGCCTTTGCGAAGCTCGCCGCCGCCGAAGCGCTGGCCCAGGCGGGCGTCGATCCGCGTCGCGCGCGCGTAGGCCTCGTGGTGGGCGGCACGACCGCCGGGATGTTCGAGAACGAGGTCGACGTCGCGGCGATGCAGTCGGGCGCTTCGCCGCTCGGGCCGAAAGGCAGCCTCCGCTCCCACCCGCTCAGCTCGACGCCCGACGCGCTCGACGCCTCGCTCGGGCCGTTCGCGCGGCTCCGCAGCGTGGCGAGCGCGTGCTCGAGCGGGGCCGCGGCGCTCGTGCTCGCGAGGGCCTGGCTGCTCGAGGACGAGACGCTCGACGCGGTCGTCGCCGGCGGCACCGACGGCCTGTGCCGCCTCACGCTCAGCGGGTTCAACGCGCTCGCGGCGATCGATCCCGAGCCCTGCCGGCCCTTCGACCGGACGCGCCGCGGGCTCAACCTCGGCGAGGGCGCCGGCTTCCTCGTGCTCGAGCGGGCGACGAACGCGCGGCGCCGCAACAGGAGCCCCATCGCCGAGCTCGCGGGGGGCGCCCTCGCCGCGGAGGCGCACCACATCACGAACCCCGAGAGCGAGGGGACCACGCCCGCCCGCGTGATGCGCGAGGCGATCGAGCGCGCCGGCCTCACGGCCGCCGACATCGACTACGTCAACGCCCACGGGACCGCCACGCCGCTCAACGACGCGATGGAGGCCAAGGCGCTCGCGCGCGTGCTCGGCGCCGAGGTGTCGCGCGTCTGGGTGTCGAGCTCCAAGGCGCAGATCGGTCACACGCTCGCCGCCGCGGGCGCCATCGAGGCGGCGATCTCCGCGCTCGTCGTCGCGGAGGGCACGCTCCCGCCCACCGTGGGCCTCGCGGACGTGGATCCGGCGTGCGAGATGCTCCGGCACGTGCGCGAGACGGTCCGCCTCCCGAAGGTGCGCGCCGTGCTGTCGAACTCGTTCGGCTTCGGAGGCATGGACGCCGCGCTGGTGCTGACGTCTCCCGAGCTGGCGCGAGAGCCCGTCGCTGCACGCCGCGAGGTCTTCGTCTCGGCGGCCTCGGCCCTGACCCCGCGAGGCCTCGGCGACGCGTCGGCGCACACCGTGGGCGCGGCGAGCGCGGGCGAGGTCCCGGATGCGGCGACGAGCGTGCTCGACACGGCGAGGGCGCGGCGCTTCGATCGATCGGCCCGGCTGTGCGCCGCGACCGCGAAGGCCGTCATGGACGAAGCGGCGGGTGTCGACAGGGCGCGGTGCGGCGTCGTCTTCGGCAGCGCGTTCAGCTCCGTCGACGAGTCCGCCGCATTCGTGCAACGCATCTTCGAGAAGGGGCCGCGGCTGGCGAGCCCCGCGGACTTTCCGAACCTCGTGCCGAGCTCGCCCGTGGGCCACGCATCCATCTACGAAGCGCTGC